>NZ_JBNHFF010000012.1:0-123453 GCF_059089965.1 Arthrobacter sp. SPT-J7 | reverse complement strand
ACCTCGAACACGTCGCCCAGGAACTCAACGCACGCCCACGCAAAACGCTCGACTGGGACTCCCCAGCCGAGCGCCTGCGTAACCTACTATTGACCACCTAACCACCAGCAGTGTTGCAACGACCCCTTGAAACCGCCCGGCAGGCACCGCCGTCGTTAAGCTCTCCGGGCTGGAACTGTAAGCTCGGTCCATGGCGCAGACACTGATCGGGCTGGATATCGGCGGCAGCAAGACGCACGGTATCCGGCTGGAGGACGGCCGGGTCACCGCCGAAGCGACAGCGGGCAGTGCCAACGTGCAGAACACCAGCCCGGCGCAGGCCGCAGCTGCCTTGTCCGAGGTGTTCGGCCGGCTCGGCACGGCCCGCGTCTCTGCGGTTTACGCCGGCGCCGGCGGAATCGACACCGAGGGCGACGCCGAGGCACTGCGTGCGCTGGTCGCCCCGCTGGCTCCCGGGGCGGCCATCCACGTTGTCCACGACACCCGCCTGATCCTGGCCGCCGGACACCTAAGCACGGGCATCGGCGTGGTCGCAGGCACCGGAACATCAGTCTGGGGCATCAACGCTTCCGGCGAGGAAGCCCGCGCCGGTGGCTGGGGGCACCTGCTGGGAGACGAAGGAAGCGGCTACTGGCTGGGCCGTGAAGCAGTCCGGCATGCACTCTCCCGGCTGGATGCCGGGCTGCCGCCGGACCGGCTGACGGAGCTGCTGCTGGCCGACTGCGGACTGCGGAAACCGGTGGACCTGATCGCGCTGTTCCACTCGCCGCAGACCGGCCGACGGTTCTGGGCGGGCAAGTCCCGGGTAGTGGTGGCCGCCGCCGAAGACGGCGAGCCGTCGGCCGCAAGGCTTGTTGATCGGGCCGCGGCCGACCTGGCCAGCCAGATCCGGCTGGTGGCGGACCGGCTCGGCTTCACCGGCCCCGTGGTTCTTGGCGGCGGGCTGGGAGCTAACGTGCGGCGCTTCCAACAGACGGTAGCTGCGGCGCTGGAGCCGCACGGCATCACCGACATCCGACCGCTGGACCGGGAACCGGTCTTCGGCATCGATGTCCTGGCGGGGCTGGCCTAGCAAACTTTCGTACCGGACGGACCGCCGCCCCAGCGTTCCCGGGGGGCCCGTGTCCCGTCGTCACAATCGGACATGGGCGGCTGCCGGATTTCCGGCTCCGACGGCTACGGCGTACAGTGCCGGTATGACTACTCGTTGGTATGCGTATTTTGCGTTGGCTCTGGAGGGGCCCGACGTAACCGCTTAGCGCGTACGCATACCGACCTTCAGAGCCAACAGGGCAGAGATGATTCTCTGCCCTTCGCCATTTCTCCGGCGGGTTCTGACTCCGAGTTCCCGCCACCAACAGACGGGACACCGACCATGAATGCACCTGCCAACCACCTCGTGGAAGCGGCCGCGCCGTCCGATGCCGCGGCACTGGGGACGGTCGACGCGGCCGGCGGATCCACCGCGCCGCGTGGCACCAACAACCTGCGGGTGAGCAGCTTCAAGCCGCTGCCGTCACCCATGGAACTCATGGCGGAGCAGCCGCTGACCGCTGAAGCCGCCGCCGTCGTCGCCCGGGGCCGGGAAGAAATCCGTGCGGTCATGGACGGCGTGGACAACCGGCTGCTGGTCATCGTGGGTCCGTGCTCCATCCACGATACCGAGGCCGGACTGGACTACGCTCGCCGGCTGGCACAGGTGGCGCGGGAACACTGTGAAGAGCTGCTGATAGTGATGCGCACCTACTTCGAGAAGCCGCGGACCACGGTGGGCTGGAAGGGCCTGATCAACGACCCCCGGCTGGACGGCTCGCACGATATTGCGGCCGGACTGCGGCTGGCACGGACCTTCCTGCTTGAGGTGGCGGAGCTGGGACTGCCGGTGGCCACGGAATTCCTGGAACCGATCAGCCCGCAGTACCTGGCGGACCTGGTCAGCTGGGGCGCGATCGGTGCGCGGACCACGGAGAGCCAGATCCACCGCCAGTTGGTGTCCGGCCTGTCCATGCCGGTGGGCTTCAAGAATGGAACCGACGGCGGACTGCAAGTGGCACTCGATGCCGGCCAAGCAGCGTCCGCGGCACAGACCTTCCTGGGGATCGACGGCGAGGGAAGGGCGGCGCTCGTGGCCACCAACGGCAACCCGGACACCCATTTGATTTTGCGCGGCGGCAAGAGCGGGCCGAACTACGGCGCAGACCAGGTTGCGGCGGCCTCCAAGGCCCTGGCGGACGCAGGCCTGAATCCGCGGCTGATCGTGGATGCCAGCCACGCCAACAGCGGCAAGAGCCACCACCGCCAGGCCGAGGTGGCGCTGGAGATCGCGGCGCAACTGGAGGCCGGCGGCAGCGCCATCGCCGGCATCATGCTGGAGAGCTTCCTGGTGGGCGGAGCGCAGAAACTGGACGTGTCTGAAAACGCCGACGGGGCCGGGCTGGTCTACGGACAGAGCGTGACAGACGCCTGCATGGAGTGGGATGTTACGGCTGATGTGCTGGAGCAGCTGGCCGCGGCGTCCCGACAGCGTGGAGCCAGCGCCGCGCCGCAGGCGGGGACCGTGCAGCAATAAATACCTTAAGCTACAGTGGCCGCTTTCACTTTCGCCACAACAGCCTCTAAAGTATCTAGGAAGAGGGTTTGGGGCGGGGCAAGGCGGCACGCCGTCGTCGTTGCTTACAGTAAAGGAACAGTGCGAAATGGCTGACGAGAACAACTTCTCGAATGTGCGCTTCTTGACGGTGTCGGAAGTGGCCGCAGTCATGCGCGTGTCCAAGATGACCGTTTACCGCCTGCTGCATTCGGGAGAAATGCCCGCTGTGCGCTTCGGACGTTCCTACCGGGTGCCCGAGTCGGCCGTGGAGGAGTACCTGCGCGGCGCGGTGATCGACCGGGAATCCGGCACCGCCTGACGCCCGGGTACCGATTCCGCGGCGTCCGGCGGTCAAAGACGGGTGCGCGGACGCTGTACCCTGTTAAGGAACGTTTTACGTCATCGTCGGAAAACCGTAAGTTGGCGTGTGCCCCGTCGGGCACCGGCAGCGCGGAAACTATCAGTGAATGAGGGACTCGTGGGTTCAGTTATCAAGAAGCGCCGCAAGCGTATGGCCAAGAAGAAGCACCGCAAACTGCTTCGCAAGACCCGCCACCAGCGCCGCAACAAGAAGTAGGACCGCTAGCCGGTTCCCTTTTCTTCCACGGTCCGTCAGGAAACTGGCGGGCCGTGTGCATTTAACCCCTTCCTGGCCGGGGCGGGTTGGCGCTTAGACTGCGGTCCGGCGGAATTTGCTCACCCCGCGCCAGAGCCCGTAGATGGCACCCGCGCCGGTGGCGGCCTTGAGTCCCAGGGTGGCCGCGCGGCGTCCGCTGCGGAAATCATAGACAGGCCAGTTCTTTTCGCGGGCGTGCCGGCGCAGCCGGGTATCTGGATTAATGGCCACCGGATTGCCCACCAGAGTCAGCAGCGGGACATCGTTGTACGAGTCGCTGTAGGCCCAGCAGCGCGCCAGGTCGAGGCCCTGCCGGGCGGCCAGTTCTTCGACCGCAACGGCTTTGGCCGGTCCGTGCAGGATGTCTCCGACGAGGCGTCCGGTGTAGGCCCCGTCCTCGATTTCGCCGACCGTTCCCAAAGCGCCGGTCAGGCCCAGCCGGTCCGCAATCACGGCGGCAACCTCCACCGGCGTGGCCGTGACCAGCCAGACTTTCCGGCCCACGCGCAGGTGCTGGTCCGCCAAGGCGCGGGTGCCGGGCCAGATCTTCGAAGCAATGACTTCGTCGTAGACCTCGTCGCCCAACTGCTTGAAGTCGTCGCTCAACAGGCCGGTGGCCAAGGCCAAGGCCGTGTCCCGGATGGACTGGATGTCCTTCAGGTTTTCCCCGCGCATCAGGAACCGTGCCTGCTTGAAACCGAAGCTGGCAGCCTCGCGCAGCCGGAAGGCGCCCTGCTGGTACATCTTGCGGGCCACATGGAACAGGCTGGCACCGCGCATCAACGTGTTGTCGACGTCGAAAAATGCAGCCTCCGTCCCCGGATCGGCGGAAACCGAGGCTCGCTGTGCATGACCGGCGGCGGACTTGGGCATACGTCGAGTCTAACGAGGCAGCGGGGATTCCCTGTTCACTGCCGCAGACCGCTACCGTGGAAGGTATGAACGGATCCGAGCGCCGCAGCCACGAACTGGTGCTGCTGACAAAACCCGGCTGCCATCTGTGCCAGGCAGCGCGGGAGACGGTGGAAAGCGTTGCCGGGGAACTCGGGGTGTTCTGGGAGGAAAAAAACATCCTGGAAGACCCGGAGCTCGAGCGCCGCTTTGCCGAAGAGATCCCGGTGGTCATGATCGACGGCGTGCAGCGGGACTTTTGGCACATTGATGGCCAGCGTTTGCGCCGCCTGCTCACGCAATAAGACGATAGCCCCGCAGCGTCATCCGAGTTGGAGTCCGGCGCGGCGGAGCTTAATCTAAGGGGACACAGCCCACGGCCGGACAACCGCCGGGGCAGCCAGGATCCGGAGGGCTGAGATAGCCCGGCCGGAGCCCGCAGCAGGCATCGGAGCGAGAACAGTGACCCACCTCCCGGATATCGAGGCAGCCAAGCCTTCCGGCCAGGAGATCCCGCCGGCTGCCCTCGCACGCTTGACCATCTACCTCCGGGTGCTGAATTCGCTGATGGCCGGTGGCACCGAGCGCATATCGTCCGAGCAGTTAGCCGAATCCGCCGGGGTCAGCCCGCCCACCTTGCGCAAGGACCTGTCCTACTTGGGGTCATTCGGCACCCGCGGTGTGGGCTACGACGTACGCCTGGTCAGCCAGGAGATCTCGGCCGCCTTGGGCCTGATGCATGAGTGGAAAGTCGCCATCGTCGGCGTTGGCAACCTGGGCAGGGCGCTGGCCGGCTACTCCGGTTTCACCACCAAGGGGTTCGGTGTCGTGGCGCTCTTCGACGCGGACCCGTCCGTCGTCGGGTCGGAGGTGGCGGGGCTGCGCGTCAGCCCCATCGCAGAACTCGAATCCGTCCTGCGGCAGACCGAAGCCAATATGGCGGTCATGGCGGTGCCCGCCGGCGTGGCCCAAGGACTCTGCGACAGACTGGTCGCAGCCGGAGTCATGAGCATCCTCAGTTTCGCGCCGGTGGTGCTCCAGGTGCCGCCGTCCGTGCAGCTGCGCAAGGTGGACATGGCCACCGAACTGCAGATCCTGGCCTACCACGCACAACGGGCGCAGGAGACGGAGAACAACTCCGAGTCCAGCGCCCGTCATTAGCCAGCGTGGTGCAGCCGGCAGCGTACTGGTTTAGCGGCCGTAGATGCCGTACTTGTGGGCCTTTGTGGCCTGGAAGAACTGGTTCGACGCGGGCAGGAACAGCAAAACGATCGCCGCGATGCCCAGCAGCACCGACAACGTGCCGAACCAGACGTTGAAGAGCCCAAGCAGCGACAGCGCAGCAAACACGGTGCCGGTGATCCGGGCCCAGTTCTTGCCGGCCTTCACACCGAAGGCCACCAGCAGGTACAGTCCGACGGCGATCACCGCGGTGATGACGATGATCACTCCCGCCGTGCCGCTCATCATCTGCGACAGCTCGGCATCGGAGAATTGACCGCCCTGCTCGCCGAGGGCTTCACGAACTGACGGGTCCTTGAGCACCGCTGCCATGGTGCCGTCCAGGTTCGACAGTTCAGTCAGCATCTCGATGGCGGTCATTGCCGCCGCCGCGATGATAAGCCAGAAAGCGATGACCACCTCGCGCGGCCGGGTCGGCTTGCCGCCAGGCTGCGCCTGGCCGCTCGGGTAGCCGTACTGACCGGGCACGGCGTTCTGGTAACCGTACGGTTGCTGCCCGTACTGCTGGCCGTACGGAGACTGGCCCTGCTGGCCTTGGCCGTAGGGCTGCTGGCCGTACGGCTGTTGTCCGTACTGCGGGGGGTTTTGCCCGTACTGCGGCTGGCTCTGTCCATACTGCGGAGCATTCTGTCCGTACTGCGGCTGGTCGAAGCCGGGCTGCTGCGGAGCATTTTGGCCATACTGCGGCACATTCTGTCCGTACCGGGGCTGTTCCTGGCCGTTGGGCCGGCCTTCCCCGTCACCGGGCTTGTTCGGTTCGTTCTGTGGGGTGCTCATGGCCGGATCCTTTTCATCTCATCCAGGCGGGCCGGGTCTGCGAGCCCGGCCGCCGAGGCGCTTGGCAGCTGTTACTGCAACACTACAATGCAGGTCAGCGCGGTGTCGGTCGCCCTGAAGGATGATTTTCGAGCCGCTGGCAGGCGATCCTCCCGGAGGCGGACGGCGGTATGGGCTTTTGGGCATACACGTCCGGTTTGAGACACTTGTAACCATGCCCGAAGCCATTGTCCACCTGCTCCGCCACGGCGAGGTCTACAACCCCGACCGTGTGCTCTATGGCAGACTGCCGAGCTTCCGACTGTCCGAGTTGGGACAGGAAATGGCCCGGCGTGCCGCAGACTACTTCTTGGAGCGCCGGAAAGACGGTGCCACGATCAGTTACCTCGTGTCTTCGCCGCTGACCCGGGCGCAGGAGACCGCCGGGCCCACCGCGCAGGCGCTCGGGCTCGAGATTGTCACGGACGAGCGGATCATCGAAGCCGAGAACCACTTTGAGGGCCTCGCCGACATCCGCTCACACCTGCGCGAGCCGCGATATTGGCGGCGCCTTTACAATCCATTGCGGCCGTCCTGGGGGGAACCGTACGCGGCGCAGGTCGCCCGGATGCGTGAAGCCATCAGCGACGCGCGGCGTCAGGCCGTCGAACTCGGCGGCCCGGGGGCCGAAGCGATCTTGGTCAGCCACCAGCTCCCCATCTGGGTCACCAGGCTGGCCAGCGAGGGCAAACCGCTCTGGCATGATCCCCGCCGCCGGCAGTGCACGCTGGCGTCGGTGACCTCGCTTGAGTTCGACGGCGGGCGCCTCAGCGCGGTCCGTTATGCCGAGCCCTGCGCCGACTTGCTCCCCGGTGCGGCGAACCTGCCGGGAGCATAATAGAATTACTACGCGTTGTAGAAGTGGGATGACCTCAACCCACCAAGAAGAGTGTGACTGTGACTGCCGATAATCCCCGTTCGTTCACCCGCCGTACCGTGTTCAAAGCCGGTGCGGGGCTGCTTGGTGCCTTGTCGCTGGCCGCCTGTTCGGTTGAGGACCCGCTGGCCCAGCAGGCCAACGCCGGAGACAACAAGAACTACATCGCCGGCGACGGGTCGGTGACCGAGTACGCGCCCGGGTCACGAGGCGAACCGGTGCGGTTGACTGCCAAGCTCTTCGACGGCACGTCCGTCGATTCAGCCGACTGGGCCGGCAAGGTCACGGTGCTGAACTTCTGGTACGCCTCCTGTGCGCCCTGTCGACTGGAAGCCCCGGACCTGCAGGCCCTCAGCGAGGAGTTCGCCGACGGCGCTCAGTTCTACGGCGTCAACATCCGGGACGAGCGGCCCACGGCCGAGGCCTTTGAGCGCAACTTCGGGATCACCTACCCGAGTTTCATGGACAAGGACGGCGGCATCCTGCTGGCGATGACGTCCTACGTGCCGCCGCAGGCTGTCCCCACCACGCTGGTGCTGGACAAGGACGGCCGAGTCGCCGCCCGGATCCTGGGCGTGGCGGACAAGGGCACGCTCAAAGCCCTGATCAAAGACGCAGTGGCCGCGTAGCCGTGGGATGGGCGACGGCCTCGCTGCCGATGACCTTGGGGGGCGCCTTCGGCGACACGGTGCTGAATGGTTCCGTGCTGCTGGCCATCCCCGTAGCCATGCTGGCCGGCCTGGTCTCCTTCCTGTCCCCGTGTGTGCTGCCGCTGGTTCCCGGCTACCTGGGCTATGTCACGGGTCTGACCGGCGTGGACCTGGAACGCCAGCGCCGCGGCCGGATGTTCGCCGGGATCGGGCTGTTCGTGCTCGGCTTTTCCATCGTCTTCGTGATCATCGGGGCGGTCTTCGGCCAGCTGGGTGCCTGGCTGAAGGGCAGCGACGCCGGCTGGATTACCCAGCTGCTGGGCATCGTCGTCGTGGTGATGGGCATCATTTTCATGGGCGGACTGTCCTTCTTCCAGCGGGACCGCAAAATCCAATCCCGTCCACCCGCCGGGCTGTGGGGTGCCCCGGTGCTCGGCATGACGTTCGGGCTGGGCTGGGCGCCGTGCATCGGCCCCACGTTCTCCGCGGTCCAGGCACTGGCATACTCCGGCGGAGCGGACGCAACGAAGGGCGCCTTCCTGGCCTTCGTGTACTGCCTTGGCCTGGGCATCCCGTTCCTGCTGATCGCGCTCGGCGTGCGGCGTGGGATGGGTGCCATGGCGTTCTTCCGCAAGCACCGGCTGTTCCTGCAGCGGGCGGGCGGAGCCATGTTGGTCGTTTTGGGCCTGCTGATGGCAACCGGGCTCTGGGGGGACTGGGTGACGCAATTGCAGGACTGGTTTGCAAATGAAGTGAGGCTCCCGATCTGATGAGTCAGACCCCCGACGGCGCTCAGCGCCCTGACGACGCCGGTGCGCCCGCACCGGGCGGACCGGGTACCGGCGGCGGCAAAGGCCCTGCCGGGGCCGACCGCAAGCACAACCGCAAGCGTGACGACGTTGCCGTTCCCGCACTGGGCTTCCTGGGCATGCTGCGCTGGGCCTGGACCCAGCTGACCAGCATGCGGACCGCGCTGTTCCTGCTGCTGCTGCTGGCGGTAGCCGCGGTCCCGGGCTCGCTGTTCCCGCAGCGCCCGGCCAACCCCGCCGTGGTGACCCAGTACCTCGCGGACAATCCAGAGGTGGGGCCGTGGCTGGACCGCTTCCAGCTCTTCGACGTGTACTCGTCGGTGTGGTTCTCCGCCATTTACCTGCTTCTGTTCCTGTCGCTGATTGGCTGCGTCATCCCGCGTGCCATCCAGCACTACAAAGCCATGCGGTCGCAGCCTCCCCGGACGCCGCGCCGGCTGTCCCGGCTGCCCGAATACGGTTCCATGGCGGTCCCAGCCGAGGCGGGCGTCTCCGCCCGTTCGGCGGTTGAAGATGCCGCCCGGCTGCTCAAGCGGCGCGGCTACCGGGTGGACGTGCGCGACACGGACACCGACCGGCCTTCCGTGGGCGCCGAACGCGGCTTCGCCAAGGAAATCGGGAACCTGATCTTCCACACCTCGCTGATCGGCGTGCTGGTCTCTGTGGCGGTCGGCGGCCAGTTCGGCTACACCGGACAGCGGGTCCTGGTCGAGGGCGAAACGTTCGTGAATTCGCTGATCGGCTATGACAGTTTCAACCCGGGGACCGGCTTCACCGAGGACCGGCTGGACCCGTTCTCCCTGACGCTGGACAAGTTCGAGGTGGTGTTCGACCGCGAATCGACGACCCATTACGGGCAGCCGCTGGACTTCACAGCCACCATGTCCGTGCGCGATAAGCCGGGGGCACCCGCAGAGCAGCAGGTCCTGAAGGTCAACCACCCGCTGACCATCGGCGGCAGCAACGTCTACCTGATGGGCAACGGATACGCGCCGGTGGTGACCATCCGTGACGGCGAGGGCAACGTCGCGTTCCAAGGCCCCGTCGTCGCCATTCCGAACGACGGCGCCTACACCTCCACGATGGTGATCAAGGTGCCGGACGCGAAACCGGAGCAGCTGGGCTTCGTGGGCTTTTTCCTGCCGACGGCGGTGGAAGGCAAGGACGGCGTCGCCTACGGCAGCGACCCGGATCCGATGAATCCGCGACTGTACTTGAACTCCTACTACGGCGATCTAGGCCTGGATAACGGCGATCCGAAGAACGTTTTTGTCCTGGACACCAGCAACCTCACCGTGCTCAATGATCGCAACCAGGACAGCGGAGGCATCGAGCTTGCCGCGTACGAGACAAAGAAACTGCCCAACGGAATGGGCAGCATCACCTTCGACGGACTGGTGCGCTACGCCGCGCTGGACATCCATCACGACCCGGGCAAGCTCGGGGCACTCGTCTTCTCCTCGCTGGCGATGGCCGGTCTGGGCGCCTCGTTGTTCATAGGGCGACGCCGCGTCTGGGTGCGTGCCGGCAAGCACGACGACGGACGCACGATGGTGGAGTGGGGCTTGCTGGCCCGCGGCGAAGACCACCGGCTGGCTCCTGAAGCAGTGACCATCAGCAAACTTCTCCGCAGCCAATGGCTGACGGATGCCGCCCCACAGGCGCACAATAGCAAGAGCGCCGCCGGCGTTGACAACTCCTAAGGACACCTCTTCCCATGCCCACGATTGACCAAACACTGGCCCAGTACAGCGAGCTGTTCATCTTGCTCGGTGCGATGACGTTCACCGTTGCCTTCATCGCCTTCTGCTGGGACCTGGCGAAATCCAGCAAGACCATCAAGGCAGTCGAGGACCGGTTGGCCGCCGAGCATGCCACGGCGGACTCGGCAGTGTTGGTCGGCGCAGCCGGAGCCACCACCGGTTCCGCTGCGGCCCGGACCGACGGTGGCAACGGAAGCCCGGCGCACGCCGTCGAAATGGCCTCGGACTCGATGAACTACGGCAAGGAACGCCGCGCTGCCGCGCGGGTCGGTGTAGCCCTCACCGTGCTGGCCACCGTCATCCTGGCCGCCGGCGTGGTCGCCCGCGGGTTGGCAGCGCACCGGGTGCCGTGGGGCAACATGTACGAGTTCTGCACCACCGGTGCGCTGATGGTGGCCGTGGTCTACCTGATTGCCCTGACTCGTAAAGACCTGCGTTTCCTTGGCTCGTTCGTCATTGGGCTCGTGGTGATCATGCTGATCGCGGCCACCATTGGATTCCCGACGCCGGTGGCCCACCTGATCCCTGCCCTGCAGAGCTACTGGATCATCATCCACGTCTCGGTGGCGGTGCTGGCGTCCGCGCTGTTCACTCTGACCTTCGCCATGTCCGTGCTGCAGCTGATCCAGGCCAACCGTGAGGCCCGCGGACGCGCCGGCAAGGCGGACAAGCTGGGCTTCATGCGCTTGGTACCCTCCGCGCTGTCGCTGGAGAACGCTGCTTACCGGATCAACGCCGTGTCCTTCGTGTTCTGGACTTTCACCCTGGTGCTCGGCGCCATCTGGGCCGAAGAGGCCTGGGGCCGCTACTGGGGCTGGGACACCAAGGAAGTCTGGACGTTCGTGATCTGGGTGGTCTATGCCGGCTACTTGCACGCGCGCGCCACCCGCGGCTGGACTGGTACCCGCGCCGCATGGCTATCAATCGTCGGCTACCTCTGTGTGGTCTTCAACTTCACGATTGTCAACGTCTTCTTCGCCGGCCTGCACAGCTACGCCGGGGTCTAGGACCTAACGCTCAGGGCAGTTGAGCGGAGTGTCTAGACTTCCGGCGCGTGCACTGATCGAATCAGCTGCCGCGGAGACGAGACCATCCCACGCACCACTGCTCACTCCCGCCGGCCTGGCGACTTGCAGAATACGCCTGATTCCCGCCGAGCCGGTGACCGTCGCGCCGTCCTCCACAACATAGATGCGCTGATGGTGCTGGACGAGTTGGAGTGCGGTGGCGACCTGGTCAATGGTTAGCCCCAGGGACTGAAAGTCGTCGGAACTGTACACGCATACGTCTGCCGCCGGCTTGAAGCCGAAGCGCCTGCCCCAGATCAGGTCTACTTTGTTGTGCCAGGTCGGTTCAAGCTCCACCTCGGTTGCGGCGTTCTGAATCCACCGCATCACAGCGGAACAGTCGCAGATTGCCAGCCCTACGCGCAGACCGGGGTCCGGGGCAAGATGCTCGGCCAGCTCCGCCGCCGCGATGTCCAGTGCCTCGATCACATGGGCAGGATTGAGATAGCGGTCTTCGTAGGGGAAGGAACCTAAGCCCCATCGGACGACGGTCGCCCGTCCGCCGAGGTCTTCCGGGGCTGGATCCCTTGGATCGGCGATATACAGCCAATGGTCGACGTCGGCGCCGAAGAGTCCGTCCAGAACTGACATCAGTCCAGCCTGTTGCTGGCCCATTTTGTAGACCAGTACGTGCGTTTCAGCGTCCGCGCCCGGCTGTCTGGTGGCCCCGATCAATGTCACGACCTGTGCAACGTCCAGCCCGAGTTCCTTTGCCAAACGGGCCACGACCTGGACCGAGGGAACGGGCGGGCGTCCCGTGCTCGGATTGCGCCCGCGTTCGATGGCCGTCAAGTACGCAGCGGAAACCCCGACCCTGGCGGCAAGGGCACGAATGGACAGCGCACGCGAGGTGCGTTTGTCGCGGATTTGTCCGCCGAACGCCGTTAAGTCCCTGATAGTTGTCGCGTCCATGGTGCGCCCAGTATAGGCGGTCGAGTTTAGTGCACTGTGCAATTGCCGAGGCGCAGTGCCGGTCAGCTATGAAAAGCCACGCGGACCATTGACAAGAGCAAACCGGTAGTGCTGACTGTACTAAACACTGAACAGTTCGCTAACGATGGAGTTGCGACATGATCGAAGCGTCGATGTTGGATCGGCTGGGGGACGAATGGCTCCGAGCCGGCCCCGCTGGCCAGCTTGAACCCGAGTCGGCTGCCGCACGCTCAAAGCACCCCAGTCCTGGTCCCTGCAAGCCCGCGGGCAGCCTGCATGGACAGCACGGGCTGTCCGCCCATGTCGTCCCGACACGCTGCCCATGCGCCCAGGCCAGACGCGATCACGGCCCGTTGCCCGACCAGCGGCCTCACCATGTCACTTTCACCCAGGCAGCCGCGCACCGATTCGCGGCTGCACAACAATGAAGTCTAGGAGGACCCAAATATGTCTGACCGCAATGTGGCGCTTCGGGACGTTGTCCGTTCGCTCCCTGAACCTGGCTGGAATTACGGCCACGGACGCTCGCCGTTCTATCACTTCGACGTCGCCGATGGCGCTTCCTATTGCATCTATAACCGCCGCATGATGGCGGTGTCAGTGGCCACGTCCACGCGTGAAGAAGGGTACTGGGCTCTGCGCCGCGGCGTTGTCCGTCTGGACACCGGCGAACTGCCCACGGAGATCTCCGGCCCCGACGCTTCGAAATTGTTGGACCGCATCTTCACCCGCAAGGTCTCAAAGCTCAAGCCCGGCCGCTGCACTTACGGCGTGGCATGCTGGCCGGACGGCGGCATTCTGGTCGACGGGATCCTCATCCGGCTTGCTGAAGACCGCTTCTGGTACGTGCAGGCGGACGGGGACTTCGTCGGATGGCTGCGCGCACACGCGTTGAACCTGGATGTGCAAATCACAGACCCGCAGTCGTGGGTTCATCAGATCCAGGGACCGAAGGCCTTCGATTTGTTGGCTAAAGCCTGTGACGACGGCGCTCCCGACGCCTTCCGCTACTTTGATGCCCGTGAAGTGAGTATGGGTGGCCAGCAGGTGCTGATCACGCGCACCGGTTGGACGGGCGAGCTCGGCTTCGAAATTTACACCGACCCGGAGGTGGATACCGACGAACTTTGGAACCACGTAACCTCGGTGGGCGAGGCTTTCGGGCTCTTGAATATCGGCCTGGATGCCATGGACACGCGCCGAATCGAGGCGGGCATTCTCAATAACCTGTCAGACATGGACGCCTCGATGACTCCGTTTGAAGCCGGGCTTGGGGACTTTGTAGACCTCAAGCGAGAAGACGACTTCTTCGGAAAGGCGTCACTACTGCAGGTTGCCGACCGGCGGACCCGAATCTTTGGCATCCTCTGCGAGGCGGAACCACTGACGGGGGCCGCCGTCACACGGGACGGGGTGGAAATCGGCCGTATCACCGCGGCCTCCTGGAGCCCGGCTCTGAAGCAAGGTATCGGATACGTTCGGCTGCATAGCAGCGATCAACTTGAGCCGCGCACTGCGACGGTGGTGGGCTTCGACCTGCAGCCCCATCCTTGCCAGATAGTCGAGCTGCCTTACTACGACGCGGAAAAGAAGATCTCGCGCGGTCTGGAAGAAGTATCTGTCTAGCAGGCCTTCTGGCCCCCGGCGGGGCACCATGCTGCCGCCGGGGGCTGTACGCCGTCGTTTCCTGATGGCCCTGAGCATTCGGCTAGAACAAAGGAGTTCTGCTCCATGTCAGTCTCACATTTCAGAATTGATCAATTGCGGCTGAGGCATCATCAACGCCAGCGGCGTTGGGGCTTTTCCTGGGCGCTGTGGTGCGCGGTGCTGTGGGGAGCCTGGTATGTGCCTGGCTCGGCCATCTTCTTCGAAGAGCCCATGTCCGGTCTGTCCGGCAGCAGCAAAGAGATGATACTGGCCGCACTGGTGGTCAGCATGCTTAATGCCTTCGTTGTGCTGGCGGCCATGTTCGTTTGGATTGGGTCGCTGGGCAAGATTCGCGAATACACCGCTACTCTGCAGCAACCAAGGATCAGCAGTTGGTACCTGCCAGCAGGCTGCTGCGGCCTGATGGCGATCGTGGGTATTTATCTAGCTATCACCTTCGTAGGTTCGGCCTTCGGTGCGGTCGCGGGGCTACTGTTCCCGCTGGCTGGGACCACTATCGCCCGGCTTTGGTACAAGGAAAAGATCAGCATCCAGGCCGCTGTGGGCATCGTGGTGATGGTTGTCGGTGCCGCTGTCGTCTTCACTCCCGGACTCTGGGAGCAGCTGACCAACCCTGGGGACCAGGCTTGGCTGGGTTACCTTGGGGGTTTGATGACCATTGTCGGCTTCGGTGCGGAAGGGGCCATCGCTGGACGCGCATTGGACGTCAGCGACCCGGACGTGGGCTCCGCCCTGCGGTTCACGGCAGAGGTCGGGGTGTGGCTCCTGGTGGGCCTCCCGCTGATGCTCGTCATCTGGGGTCCTCAAGCACTCACTGCGATGGGGACCGCACTGGCCAATCCGGCCGTTCTGGTCTTGCTGGTTCCGCTGGGGTTGACCTACGGCTTCTGTTACCTGACGTGGTATAAATCCTTTCCACTCATCGGTGTTGGCCGAGGTCAGGCGATCGCCACGCTTTCCGGTCCGATCGCCATCGTCTGGCTGTGGGCGTTCTCCAACGCCGCCATCGGCTGGCATTTTATCCTCGGCAGCCTCATTGCGGTTACCGGTAGCTTCATCCTGTTCTCCGAGCGCCGGAACGGGCAGGAGAGCCTCCGTGCGGTCTCCGGGGCAGATACGGTGCTGAATACTTCCAAGGAGGCACGCACATGACCAGACGCCACATGAAGGGCATCGTGCTGAGCGACTTAGCGGCCAACGGCGCGAGGTGGGACTACGAACTGGCCGACAAAGTGATGGACGAACTCGACGTTACGGGACCGTATTGGTACGGGACCGTGCGCTTGATGCTCACGGACCTGTCGGCGGGTGGACTTATCGCCGAAGTCGGATCCGATGTGGATCCGTCGAGGTCCTATGGCGTGGAGAAAGTGCTCTTCCAATTTGAACTCACCGGTTTCGGGCGCGAACGTATGGCGCAGGCAGGCTTAAAGGAAGGCTAGGAAAGAAAATGATCGACCCCGATTTTTGGCGCAGTGAAGCGCTCGGCTGGATTGGTCTCGTCCTGTGCGTGGTGACCCCGCTCGTCGCGTTGTACCTGGCTCGGATCTTCGTCAGGAGACTCTGACGTATCTGGGGAGGAGCTCCCATGCTGGGCCCTTGAAGGCACCCGCCACCCGCTCCTCAACGGAGAGGCCCGCTGCCCTGGACACATCCAGGGCAGCGGGCCTTCTACGTTTTCGGGAACAGGCGGTTTAGCGCGGACCGTTGTCCGGGTCGTCTTCGCTCAGCTGTTGCCGGCCGTCATGAGTGGCGGGCTTGTCCTTGTTGCCGTGCGGTCGGTCCTCGCGCTTCTTCAGCTCCTGCTCACGCCGGTTCAATTCTTCTTCCCGCTGTTTGGCGCGGCGCTGTGCATCCAGCGTGCGCAGGAACGCAACGTCATCGTCCGGGGCTGCCGGGCGGGGCGCTTGCTGGGGTTGCCGGCCCGCGGCGCGTGGACGGCCCCACATGAACCACATCAGGGCCCCGATCAGCGGGACCAAGATGATGGTCAGAATCCATCCCGCTTTGGAAATACTGCGCACCTCATGGGGGCGGGACCGGATGCACTCGATCAGGGCATAGATCACCACTGCGAGAGCCAGCACCGCGAGCAGGATATAGAGACGGACCATGACTTAATTGTAGGTGAGCACCGCGCTGCGGACTGCGGAAACCTTGGACTGTCCGGGTGATCTCGCGGGCAGCGTAAACTTGAGGCGTGGCTTTTTGGAAATTCAGCGCCCTGCGGCTAGGCATTATGGCCGTTATCTTTGTTATCTGCCTGTTCCTCAGGCTGGGCATCGTCTACTCCGCCCTGGCCGCAGCGGTCATGGGTTGGTGCATCACCTACCTGTTCTTCCGCGAGATGCGGGACGAAGCCGGGCGGGCGCTCGCCAGCCGTTTCTCCAAGGGCGTGGCAGCACCGCGTACCTCCACGGAGATCTCCGACGCACTGGCCGAGGACTCCGCCGTTGACCAGCACGGCGAGCTGCGGGTGGATTCGGACCGCAAGCCGAAGACTGCACCGGAGCAGCCGCAGCCGAACCCGCAGAGTCCGGCACAGCAGCAGCCGAACGAACCCCGGTCCCAGGACCAGCGCTAACCCGTTCCCCCTCAGCCGGTACGGGTGAGGTAGGCGGTATGACCCCGGGCCAGGGCCCGCAGCAATTGCCTACATGAGCTCGCTGAGCACCAGGCCCAGGCCGAACGCGACAGCGAACCCCAGGTTGATCAGGCCGGTTTGTTTCAGTACCGGAATGAGGCTCTCGCGCTTTTTGCCCTTGAGCATCAGCCAGCTCGGGGTGAGGCACGCCGGCACCAGCAGCAGGACCAGCAAAATCCATGGGAAGTCGTACACCAGAAGCAGCGGCAGCAGCAGGGCTACCGCCAGCATCATGACGTAGCTGATCCGCGCGGCCTCGTCGCCCATGCGGACGGCCAGCGTCATTTTCCCCACCTCGCGGTCGGTGGGAATGTCGCGTACGTTATTGGCCATGAGCAGGGCAGTGGCGATGAGGCCGGTACCAACGGCACCGATGAAGGACGGCCAGCTGACCTGCAGGGCCTGGGTGTACGTGGTCCCCATGGTGGCGACGATGCCGAAGAACAGGAACACGTAGACCTCGCCCAACCCGCGGTATCCGTACGGGTTGTTGCCGCCGGTATACCCCCAGGCCGCAATCACGCAGCCCACGCCCACCAGCAGCAGCGGCCAGGTCTGGGACAGGATGATCAGCGCCAGCCCGGCGACCATAGCCAGTCCGAAGCTGCCGAAGGCGGCGGCCTTCACAGCCTGCGGCGTGGCCAGCCCGGAGCCGGTCAGCCGCAGCGGCCCGACGCGCACGTCGTCGGTCCCGCGGACGCCGTCCGAATAGTCGTTTGCGTAGTTCACCCCCACCTGGAACAGGATCGCGACCAGGGCGGCCAGAAGGGCAAGCAGCGGCTGGAAGGAACCCAGTTCGTAGGCGGCCGCGCTGCCGATGATCACCGGCGCCATCGACATCGGAAGAGTGCGGGGCCGTGCCCCTTCGAGCCATTGCCCGGCAGTAGCCACTGTGGAAGATCCTTACCTGTGGGGGACTGGTACATCGTGGGCTGCGGGCATCCGCAGCAAGGTTCTATTCTCGCCCATGGCGTCCGGTGGGCCGTGCAGCAGACGGATCCGGAGTGCCGGATGTCACGATTGGGGCGGTTCCTCGCCTGGCTGCCGATCGCTGTGCCGCGCACTCTCGCTAGCGGACCGGCGCAGCATCTCCGCCACGGCCAAGCGGTCCGGTTTGCCATTGGACAACTGCGGCAGTGAGTCCATGCGGAGGATGTGCCGCGGGACGGCCGGACCCCCCAATGCCGCGCGTACGTGCGACTGGATCTGCTCCGCTGTGGCGGAGCCGACGACGGCGGCGCACACCTTGGTGCCCCACTCGGGATCCGCGATTCCCGCCACCAATGCCGCCTGCACCTCCGGCAGCCCTTCAACTGCCTCGGCGACGGCGGCCGCAGACACTTTGACGCCGCCGGTGATCAGCACATCGTCCGCGCGCCCGCTCACGGTGAGCGCACCGGCGTCGTCTACCTCGCCCAGGTCCTCGGTGCGGAACCACCGCGTGCCGCCGGACTCGCTGAAGTGCGCTGCGGTCAGTTCCGGATTGTCCAGGTAGCCGCCGGCCACCACGTCGCCGCCGATCAGCACCCGGCCCTCTTCGAGCTGCAGCCTGACGCCCGCAAGCGGCACGCCGTCGTACACGCAACCGCCGCAGGTCTCGCTCATCCCGTAGGTGCGCACGATCTTTAGCGAATGCTTGGCAGCTTCGGTCCGCAGCGCCGCCGGCATCCGGGCCCCGCCCAGCAGGATCGCGTCGAAGCGGCGCAGCGCCTTGACCGTTTCCGGCGCCGGGGAGCTGAGCAGCCGGTGCAGTTGGGTGGGCACCAGCGAGGTAATGCGGAAGCGGTCGGTCAGCGCGGCGGAAGCATCGGTGAACGACTGCGGGGTGAAACCCTGGGACAGGTCCATGGCCCAGGGCCGGGTGCCCGCGTAGAGCGAGCGGACCAGCACCTGCAGGCCGGCCACGTAGTTGGGTGCGAGCGTCAGCAGCCACTGGCCCTCGCCGCCCAGCCGGAGCGCGGTGCCCATCGACGACGCTGCCAGCGCATCGATGCCCAGCATGGTGGCCTTGGGCGTGCCGGTGGACCCCGAGGTCCGGACAATCGCGGCGGTCTCCGGGGCCAGCCCGGGCGAAGTCACCGGCAGCGGGGTTCCGTCGGCTGCGATTTCGACGGCGGGGCCGTCACCGCCCAGCGCTGCGGTCAGCGCGGACAGGGCCGGCTGGATGTCCATCCCGGCCAGCCTAGAAGTAGTAGGGGTACGAAGACCAGTCCGGATCGCGCTTGGCCAGGAACGCTTCCTTGCCCTCGACGGCCTCGTCCGTCATGTACGCCAGGCGGGTGGCTTCACCGGCGAAGACCTGCTGGCCGGCCAGCCCGTCGTCGGCCAGGTTGAACGCGAACTTCAGCATCCGGATGGCCTGCGGCGACTGCCGGGCGATGTCCGCCGCGTATTCCAGCGCCACCTCCTCGAGACGCTCGTGGTCGACCGCCTCGTTGACCGCGCCCATGCGGACCATGTCCTCGGCCGAGTACTCCCGGGCCAGGAAGAAGATCTCGCGGGCGGCCTTCTGGCCGATCTGCCGCGCCAGCAGCGCCGAGCCGTAGCCGGCGTCGAAGCTGCCGACCGTGGCGTCGGTCTGCTTGAACTTGCCGTGCTGGCGGGAGGCGATGGTCAGGTCGGACACGACGTGCAGCGAATGTCCGCCGCCCGCGGCCCAGCCGTTGACGACGGCGATGACCACCTTGGGCATGGTGCGCATCAGCCGCTGGACTTCCAGAATGTGCAGCCGGCCGGCGCGGGCCGGATCGATGGTCTCCTTCGTTTCTCCGTCGGCATACCGGTAACCGTCACGGCCGCGGATGCGCTGGTCGCCACCCGAGCAGAACGAATGGCCGCCGTCCTTGGCGGAAGGACCGTTGCCCGTCAGCAGCACCGTGGCGACGTCCGGGGTCATCCGCGCATGGTCCATCGCCCGGTAGAGCTCGTCCACCGTTCCGGGGCGGAAGGCATTTCGCACCTCCGGACGGTTGAACGCGATGCGCGCAGCGGGCAGGTCCCGCACCACGTTGCCGTCGGCGTCGCGCTCCACCTGGCGGTGGTAGGTCATGTCCTGAAAGTCGAAGCCGTCCACTACACGCCAACGCTGCGGGTCGAAGAGGTCGGAAACCTTTTCCGGCAGGTCCGGCTGCGCCCGGCGGCCGGTGCTGCTGGCGGAAGTGGTGTTACTGGCTGGGGTAGGCGTCTCGGAAGTCACCCTTCGAGTTTATCCTCGCGGTTGTCAGGACTTCCTGCCGGTCACCAGTCCGGGAATCCGGGGGTGACTTCTCCACGATATTTGCCCCGATGGGGGTTGCAGATGAATGCTAAGCATGCTTTGCTTACAACGTAAGCAACCTTTCCGAAGACGTTTAGCCAGGTACCCAGCACACGCTGTGGGTCCCGGCCGGTCAGGAGGAAAACCCATGACGACCACCCAAAACGTCACGGCGACATCCGCCGTCGTTTTAGGTTTTGGGCGGGGCGAGGGCGGCCGCCGCGCCGTCCGCCCCCGTGGAATCACCCGGCCCGGGTGCCCTCTTCCGGGGCCGGATATTTGATGGCCTGGGGCGAGCCCAGGCCACGAGTGGATTTCATTCGCGCCCATCAAGGTTTGTGCTTACACAGTAGGGGGCAGGTCCTGCATGGAACCAGAGGCCGAGATAAAACGGCCCTCCTGCGGGGCTGGGCCGCAGGCCGGGTATGGGACCCCGGCCCGCCGACGGCCTATCGATCTGACCGCTTCCCCGTTACCGCGGGCGCGGCAGGCCATTAAAAACCATCAGCGCTCCAGGCAGCACAACCGTGCCGCGGGTGCGTGCTCGCCCCGGTAAAGCCGTGGCAGGTGGAAACAAAAAAGGAGATGAAATGATCGCCAAGGATAGTATCGACCGTCTGGTCGGCAGCAGCGCCAATGTCATCGATTCCGAAGGAAACAAAATCGGCTCGCTCGGGGAGCTCTACCTCGACGACCGGACCGACGAGCCGAGTTGGGCGACGGTCAAAACCGGCCTGTTCGGCATGTCCGAAAGCTTTGTCCCGCTTGACAACGCCACCACCGAGGGCGGGGACCTCCGAGTGCCATACACCAAGGACCAAATCAAGGATGCCCCGCGGGTGGACCCGGAGGGACATTTGGAGGTGGACGAGGAGGAACGTCTCTACCGTCACTATGGGGTGGCCGCAGGCACTGCGGGACACGCCGGCACCGCCGGCTACAGCGGAACGGGCGGCAATGCCCACACCGGCGTCGGCGGGACCACTGGCACCGCCAATGCCGCTGGCATGGCCGATACCACTGGCACCGCCGGTACAACCGGCATGGCCGATACCACCGGCACCGCCGGTACAACCGGGATGACGGATAGGGACACCACCCGCGCAGGGACCGACGACGCTATGACCCGTTCGGAGGAGCGGCTGTGGGTAGGCACCGAATCCCAGGAAGTCGGAAAGGCCAGGCTGCGCAAGTACGTCGTCACCGAGAACGTCACCCGCACGGTCCCCGTTCAGCATGAAGAGGTACGCCTCGTGCGTGAACCGGTCACCGAAGCCAACCGCGGTGAGGCGCTCTCCGGACCGGACCTCACCGAGGCCGAGCACGAAGTGACCCTGCACGCGGAAAAGCCGGTAGTGGACAAGGAGACCGTCCCGGTTGAACGCGTCCGGCTCGACAAGGAAACCGTCAGCGAGCAGGAGACCGTTTCCACGGACGTGCGCAAGGAAGAAATCGAAGCGGACGATGATATGCAGGGCCGCCACCGCGGCTAAGCGGACAGGCTCAAGTCACAGCGACTGTCACAGTGCGGGCCCCGGGGGATCTATCCTCTGGGGCCCCGCCGCTGTCCGGCAGCCCCTAGGAAATACAGAACTCGTTTCTTTCCGGGTCGGCCATCGTGTGCCAGCCGTGCGGGCCTTGCGCCTCGGAGTACAAAAAGGTGGCGCCACGGGCTTCCAGGCGTACCCGGACCTGGTCCTTGTCTTCCCCGGCCAGGCGGACGTCCCAGTGCACCCGGTTCTTGACTGATTTCGATTCCGGAACCGGCTGGAAGAGAATCCGCTGCCTGGCCTTGCTCTCCACTTGATCCGGCGGGCAGATCGCAGCTCCGTCTTTCCACACGCGAACGTTGTTGTGCACGATGGTGTCGGCGTCGGTGGCGAATCCCTGCTCGATCATCCTGGTGATGAAGTCCTGGTCTGTGGGTTCCACCGCCCAACCCAGCGTTTCCGCCCACCAATCGGCTTGGGCATGGGCGTCTTTGCAATCAACGGCTATCTGGATGTTGTACGTCATGGCGTGAGCGTAAAGGCTCCCGTCGGTCTGCGGTAGAGGAACGGGGACAGCAACCGTCCGCAAGGGAGCCAGGAGCCCCCGCGGGGCTGAGCTCCCCGAGACACATCTGCTCTCCGCTAGGCTTGGCAGACCAACGACTCCGGAGGAAAGAGCCACCGTGGGCCATCACCTTGAAGTAGTCCGGCACGTCAACGCGCCGGTCGACGCCGTCTGGCGCGTCCTGACCGATATTCCTGGTTCCGCCCGGACCCTCAGCTCCATCTCCCGGGTGGAGATCATGACGCCCGGCGACTACGCCGAAGGCTACCGGTGGCGGGAGACCCGAAAGATGATGGGCAAGGAAGCCACCGAGGAGATGTGGGTGGCGGACGTGGACGCGCCGACCTCCACAACAATCAAGGCACACTCCAACGGTGCCGACTACACCACCCGGTTCACGCTCGCGCCGGCAAACGGCGGCACCGGGCTCACCATGTTCTTCGGCGCGGAGATGGAGAATCCCGGAACTTTCGCGAAGTTGATGCTGGCGCTGTTCGGGAAACTGGGGCTGAGTATGACGCGCAAGCAGATGGCCAGGGACCTGGCAGAGATCGCAGCGAAGGCCGAAGGCCGGGACCCTGCCGACGCGTGACGTTGGAGAAGGAAAGCGCCCGAACTCCGCTGTCTAGGTAAACCCTGAGGTCTCACGCCAGCCGACTGCTTCTGCAAACCGTCACACCAGTTGACCGGCTCAAAGTCGCGTGGGATTCTTTATAGAACGGTCGGTCGGTAATTTCTGCTGTCTCTGGCAGCCGGGAACGGCCGCTCATCGTCATCGTTGATTGATCAAGCGCGAGGGATTATTTCTATGGCTGAGGCATTCCTGATTGGCGGGGCCCGGACCCCGGTTGGCCGCTACGGAGGCGCACTGTCCGCAGTCCGTCCCGACGATTTGGCGGCGCTGGTCGTCAAGGATGCCGTCGCCCGGGCAGGCATCGATCCTGATGCGGTCGAAGAAGTCATCCTCGGCAACGCCAACGGCGCGGGCGAAGAAAACCGCAACGTGGCCCGCATGGCCTGGCTGCTGGCCGGCTACGGCGACCACGTGCCCGGCATCACCGTGAACCGGCTGTGCGCCTCCGGCCTCAGCGCCATCATCCAGGCCTCGCACATGATCAAGGCCGGCGCCGCAGACATCGTCATCGCCGGCGGCGTGGAATCGATGAGCCGTGCCCCCTGGGTACAGGAGAAGCCGGCCAAGGCCTTCGCCAAACCGGGCGAAATCTTCGATACCTCCATCGGCTGGCGCTTCGTCAACCAGCGTTTCGCCAAGGGCGACCTCAGCCGCGGCGGCAAGATGACCTACTCCATGCCGGAGACGGCAGAGGAAGTGGCCGACGTTTACGGCATTTCCCGCGAGGATGCGGACGCGTTCGCCGTCCAGTCCCACGAGCGTGCGCTCGCAGCCATCGAGGCCGGCCGGCTCAAGGAAGAAATCGTCCCCGTGACGGTCAAGGGCCGGAAGGGCGACACCGTCGTCGACACCGACGAGGGCCCCCGTCCCGGGACCACGCTGGAGGTCCTGGCCGGACTCCGCCCCATCATCAAGCCGGACGGCGTGGTCACCGCAGGCAACTCCAGTTCGCTCAACGACGGTGCTTCGGCGATCGTGATTGCGTCCGAGGCCGCCGTCAACAAGTTCGGCCTCACGCCCCGCGCCCGGATTGTCGACGGCGCCTCGGCCGGCGTCGCGCCGGAGATCATGGGCATCGGGCCGGTGCCCGCCACCCGCAAGGTGCTGGAACGTGCCGGCTGGAGCATCGACGACCTGGGCGCCGTAGAACTCAACGAAGCTTTCGCCAGCCAGTCGCTCGCGGTCCTGCGGGACCTGAAGCTGGACCAGAGCATCGTGAACAACGACGGCGGTGCCATCGCTTTGGGGCACCCGCTCGGTTCCAGCGGCTCCCGTCTGGTGGTGACCCTGCTGGGCCGGATGGAGCGTGAGGGCGCCCAGCGCGGCCTGGCCACCATGTGTGTCGGCGTCGGCCAGGGCACTTCGATGATCGTCGAGCGGGTCTGATGCTCTTCGACGACTACTCCTTCAGTACGCTGCGCGTGGACGAGCGGGAAGACCGCGTGCACGTGACGTTGAACAGGCCGGAAGTCCGCAACGCCATCGACCAGGCCATGGTGGACGAACTGCACTCCGTGTGCGCCGTTTTGGAGCGCGAACCGCGGATCCTGATCCTGTCCGGCACCGAGGTCAACGGCAAAGGGATCTTCGCCTCGGGCGCTGATATCTCCCAGCTGCGGGAACGCCGCCGCGACGACGCGCTGGCCGGCATCAACTCCACGGTATTCCACCGGATTGCCCGGTTGCCGCTGCCGGTCATCGCCGCCCTCGACGGCTTCGCCCTCGGCGGGGGAGCGGAACTGGCCTACGCCGCCGACTTCCGCATCGCCACGCCGTCGGTGAAGATCGGCCAGCCCGAAACCGGGCTGGGCATCATGGCCGCAGCCGGCGCCACCTGGCGCCTCAAGGAACTGGTCGGAGAACCGCTGGCCAAGGAGATCCTGCTGGCCGGCCGCATCCTGGACGCCGACGAAGCACTGGCCGCGCGGCTGGTCACCGAAATCCACGAACCCGACGCACTGATCGACGCCGCGCATGCGCTGGCGGACCGGATCGGCAAACAGGACCCGCTGGCCGTCCGCCTCACCAAGACCGTGTTCCACACCCCGCGTGAGGCGCATCCGGTGATCGACACCGTCGCCCAGGGCATTCTGTTCGAGTCCCAGGCCAAATTCGACCGGATGCAGCAGTTCTTAGACAAAAGCGCTGCCAAGAGCGCAGCCCGCAGCGCCGCGAACCAGAACGGATCCAAGTGATCGAGATGAACCCTGTCCAGACCATTCCCAACACTGTAGGTGTCCTCGGCGGTGGCCGGATGGGCGCCGGCATCGCCCATGCGTTCCTCACCGCGGGAGCCGACGTCGTCGTGGTGGAGCGCGACGACGCCGCGGCCAAGGCCGCCCACGAGCGGGTGGCCGGCGCGCTGGCCAAGAGCGTGGAACGTGGCACCACCGAAGAGTCGCTGGATGCGCTGACGTCGCGGCTTTCGGTGTCCGTCGACTACGGCTCGTTCGCCACCTGTGGCCTGGTGGTGGAGGCCGTGCCGGAGGACTTCGACCTCAAGTCCACCGCACTGAAGGCCGTCGAAGCACAGCTTTCCCCGACGGCGTGGCTGGCGACGAACACGTCCTCGCTGTCCATCACCAAGCTGGCCGACCAACTGCAGCGGCCGGCGAACTTCTGCGGTCTGCACTTCTTCAATCCGGTGCCGGCGTCGCAACTGGTGGAAGTGGTGCTGGCTCCGAGGACGTCGGACGAGCTCGCCGCCGCCTCCCGGAGCTGGGTCGAGGCACTGCAGAAGACCGCCGTCGTCGTCCATGACGCTCCGGGCTTTGCCTCCTCGAGGCTGGGTGTGGCCATTGCGCTGGAAGCCATGCGGATGGTGGAAGAAGGCGTGGCCTCGGCGGAAGATATCGACGCCGCCATGGTGCTGGGCTACAAGCATCCGGTCGGCCCGCTCAAGACCACCGACATCGTCGGTCTGGACGTGCGCCTTGGCATCGCCGAGTATCTTCACTCGACGCTGGGGGAGCGGTTTGCCCCGCCGCAGATCCTGCGCGACAAGGTGGCCCGGGACGAACTCGGCCGCAAGTCCGGCAAGGGTTTCTTCGACTGGGAGAAGTAACAGGCGGCGCCCCCGTGGCCCGCGGTTGTAGGCTGCTGGGGTGGCCCTGTTCGAACCGCTGACGCTGACCGGCAGCCTGGTGAAGCTGCAGCCTTTGCGCGTGCGGCACCTGCCTGAGCTCGAGGACGCGGTGCACGATGGCGAACTGTGGAACCTCTGGTACACGCGGATCCCGTCGCCGCACACCATGGAACTGGAAATCCGGCGGCGGCTGGACCTCCAGGACCAGGGCCGGATGATCCCGTTTACCGTGCGCCGGCTGTCCGACGACACCGTGCTGGGGATGACCACGTTCTGCAATATCGACGAAACGGCGCCGCGGGTGGAGATCGGCTACACCTGGATCCGGGCCAGCGCGCAGGGGACCGGCACCAACCCGGACAGCAAGCTGCAGCTGATGGGGCATGCCTTCGAAAGCCTCGGCTGCTGTGCCGTGGAGTTCCGCACGGACCGCCTGAACCGCCAGTCCCGTGACGCCTGAGCGGCTTGGCGCCCGGCAGGACGGCGTGCTGCGCCGGCACACCAGGATGCCCGACGGACGCGTCCGCGACACAGTGGTCTACTCCGTGCTGGACTCCGAGTGGCCGGACGTTAAGGCCCGGCTGCGGAAACGGGTCGGCAAGGAGCGTACGCCGTGAGCGGTCGGACCATGGACCCCGGGCCAGCAGGCTCCGGCGTCCCCGAGGCCGGCGACGCCGCACGACCGCCGGAGCCAGGCAAGGCCCATTCCGGCGCCGTCGCTTGGGAAGGCGCGGTCAACGCCCGCCGGGTGGCGGGGGATATCTTCCGAATGGGCCGTGCGGAATGGCTGACGGCCACCGGCTGGCAGCAGGCGTACGACGACGGAGTACGCACCATCGTGGATCTGCGGAACCCCGGTGAACGCTCGCGCCGTCCGACCGATCCGGTGGTGCCGCCGGCTGCTCTGGGCCGGTTCACTCTGCTGAACCGGCCCACCGAAGAGCCCGGCCACCCTGAACTCGCAGTTAATGCCCCGTATATGAACCACCCTCGCTTCTATCTGGACAACGTGCGGATCTTCCCGGAACTGATCGCAGAGGTTTTCCGCACGCTGGCGCACGCGGAGGGCGCCGTCGTCGTCCACTGCTCCGCCGGGCGGGACCGCACCGGGATGATCTCCATGATGCTGTTGCAGCTGGCCGGAGTTCCCGCCGCGCAGATCGCTGACGCACATGAGCTGGGCATCCGCGGTATCAACGACTGGCATCGGATCAGTCCGTACCGGCATCCGGTGGAGAGCTACATCAGCGGCGACGAACTGGAAGTGCGGGTAGCCGACATGCGCGGGTCGCTGCTGCAGGTGCTGTCGCAGCTTGAGGTGGAACCGTTCCTGTTGCGCCATGACCTGACCCCAGGGGATGTTGAGGCGCTCCGTGCCCGGATGGCAGGCTGACGCCCCAGCAGGTTGAAGCCGGTAGCCTGCAAGCCGGTAGCCTGCAAGTCGGTAGCGCTGCAAGCCGGCGGCCCTGCAAGCCGGTGGCGGGCAGGGGCTGTGCAGGAAGGCACGGTCATGTAGGCTAGGTACGTTACCGACCGACCGTTCAGTATTTTATCGCCCTGCCCGGCAGCCGCTTTTCCGCTCCGGCCAGGGAAAAGAAAGGGCTGTCAACGATGACCTCTACCGCCGTTGATGTCGAGATTGTTCCCAGCTACATCCAGGATGCCTGGTGGACGCCTGCGGGCGACGTTTCCGGCACCGAGGTCCGCGATGCCAGCACCGGCGATGTGCTGGCGCGGGTCAGCACGGACGGGCTGGATCTGGCCGCCGCCGTGGAACACGGCCGCACGGTCGGCCAGGCCTCGCTGGGCAAGCTGACGTTCCACCAGCGCGCGCTCAAGCTCAAGGAGCTGGCGCAGTACCTGAACGCGCGGCGCGAGGCGTTGTATGAGGTTTCGCACCGCACCGGCGCGACCAAGATCGACAACATGATCGACATCGATGGCGGGATCGGGGTGCTGTTCACCTTCGGTTCCAAGGGCCGGCGCGAACTGCCGAACTCGCAGATCGTGGTGGACGGCCCGGCAGAAGTGCTGGCCAAGGACGGCTCGTTCATGGGACAGCACATCTACACCCGGATTCCCGGCGTGGCCGTGCAGATCAATGCCTTCAACTTCCCGGTGTGGGGCATGCTGGAAAAGTTCGCCCCGGCCTTCATCGCCGGCGTGCCGACCATCGTCAAGCCGGCCACTCCCACCGGTTACGTGGCCGCCGCCGCGGTGAAATTGATCATCGAGTCCAACATTCTGCCGGCCGGTTCGCTCCAGCTGATTTCCGGTTCTGCCCGTGACCTGCTGGATCATTTGGATTACCGCGACGCCGTGGCCTTCACCGGGTCCGCCGACACCGCGAACCTGCTGAAGTCCCACCCGAACGTGGCCCAGGGCGGCATCCGTTTCACCGCCGAGGCGGATTCGCTCAACGCGGCAATCCTCGGCCCCGATGCGCTGCCGGGCACCCCGGAGTTCGACGCGTACATCAAGTCGCTGGTCACCGAAATGACCGCCAAGGCCGGCCAGAAGTGCACGTCCATCCGCCGTGCCATTGTTCCCAAGGCCCTGATGCAGGATGTAGCCGATGCCGTCCGCGCCCGGATCGAGCAGCGCGTCGTCGTCGGAGACCCGCGGGCCGAGGGCGTGACCATGGGCGCGCTGGCCTCGCTGGAGCAGCTCAACGACGTCCGCGCCGCGGTCCAGGCCATGGTCGACGCCGGCGGCGAACTGGCCTACGGGACGCTCGACGCGCCGCAGGTCACCCGCGCCGACGGGACCGTGGGGGACTCCGAAGGGGCCTTCATGTCTCCGGTGCTGCTGACCTGGGCGGACGCGGAAGCCGAGGCCGTGCACTCGCTCGAGGCCTTCGGGCCGGTCTCTTCCGTGATCGGCTACGAGGATCTGGACGACGCGGTGCGGCTGGCCGCCATGGGCGCCGGCTCGCTGGTAGCAACCGTGGCAACGAATGACCCGGAAACCGCGCGCGTGCTCGTGACCGGAATCGCCGCCCACCACGGCCGCGTGCTGGTTCTCAACCGCGAGGACGCCAGGACGTCCACCGGACACGGTTCCCCGGTGCCGCATTTGGTGCACGGTGGTCCGGGCCGCGCCGGCGGCGGCGAGGAACTGGGCGGCATCCGCTCCGTGCTGCACCACATGCAGCGCACGGCCATCCAGGGTTCGCCGAACATGCTCACCGCCGTGACCGGCGTGTGGCATACCGGCGCAGACCAGAATTTCGACGACGTCCACCCGTTCCGGAAGAGCCTGGCTGACCTGAAGATCGGCGACGCGCTGCGTTCTGAACTGCGCCAGGTCACGCTGGAGGACATCACCGCGTTCGCCAATGAAACCGGCGACACGTTCTACGCGCACACCAATCCGGAAGCTGCGGCCGCCAACCCGTTCTTCCCCGGCATCGTGGCGCATGGCTATTTGCTGCTCGCTTGGGGCGCCGGGCTGTTCGTGGAACCCGCGCCGGGACCGGTGCTGGCGAACTATGGCCTGGAGAACCTGCGCTTTATCACCCCGGTCGCCGCCGGCGACTCCATCCGCGTCACACTCACCGCCAAGCGGATCACGCCGCGGGAGACGGACGAGTATGGCGAGGTCGCCTGGGACGCGGTGCTGACCAACCAGAACGACGAGATCGTCGCGACCTACGACGTGCTCACCCTGGTGGAGAAGTAGCCGTAGCTCCTCCTGCCGCGTCCCCGGCGGCATTGGCCCCGGGGACCGGCGGGTACACCGCCGTGTGCCAGCGCCAGAACGAGACCAGCACCAACAACACCGTGGCGCCGTTCAGCAGCTGGGAAGTCGGCGGACTGGGAAACACCAGCGACGTGGCCAACTGCACTACGGCGAAGGCCAACCAGAGCCACCAGGCCTCGTAGATGCGGTGGGCCAGTCCCAGATACACCACCGCGAGCACGGCTGCGTACAGCGCCTGCAGCACCAGGACGGTCAGCAATCCGCCTTCCCAGGGAAAGCCCGCTTGGACATCGCTGGCCATGAACAACAAGGTGCCAACAGCCAGGACCAGCAGGGAGATGCCCCAGTCCCGGCCGGTGGCCCGGCGGACCTGCACCGCGGCAAGGGTGGCGCCGGGGTCATCGGCCGCACCGGGCAAGGCCGCGGCGTGCCAGCGCCAGGCGCCGTAGCAGGGCAGCAACAGCGCCACGATGACGGAGGCGTTGACAAAGAACGCGGCTCCGCCGCCGAAACTCGGAATGACGAGCAGCAGGAAGACCATCGCCTGCTGGACCAGCGAGACAGACCAGGCCCAGCGTGTGCGGAGCCCGAACAGGAAGACCGCGACCAGCCCGACCAATGCCTGCAGATGGCCCATGGAAACCAGCGTGCCGGCAGAACCATCCGGGACCTTCAGCGCCATGATCCAGTCCATGCTGCCAGCCTCCGCGTGGCTGTTTACACGGTCCGGCCAGAGGCGCCGGTGCCGGGCGTGGCCGGACGGCCGGGGGGTGTGGGAGCCAATCGATGTCTGCTCCGAGAAGGCCGCCGCATCGCATGTTGCCAGGTCAGGTATCCGAAGACTTGAAGTCCTGCCGCGACCGCGCCATAGATCGAGAACCACAGTGGTGCGTTCTGGATGGTGGAGAGGAACATGGTGGCCAGCGAGAGTCCCACGCCCAGCCACCACGACTGCGTGATCCCGTGCGCGAAACCAAGGTACATCACCGCTGGAAGCGCTGCCAGCAGTGCATTGAACAGGTACAGCGGGCCGATGTCCGCCATCGGAGTGACACCCGCGAACGCGTTCAGGAGGTACAGCAGCAGCAACAGCCCGGCGCCGATTCCCCACTCACGGCCGTGCGCCGAGCGGAGTGGCACGTGAATGCCTTCCCGTCGATACTGGGTCCATTTCCAGAGGCCGTAGAGCGCGGCGGCCAGCACGAAGACAGTGCTGGTGTTCAAGCGTCCGTTGGGGATTCCGGTGGCCAGCAGCACGGCGGTGGCGGTTACCGGGAGCAGCCAGGCCCAGAACACGCGGTAGGAGAACAAGACGATGGCGGCAATTGTGAGCGCCATATTCAGCGCCGGCACCCACCAGGACACCCCATCCATATCGATCACGTCCCCATAACGCCGACTGGTTGACGCCAGCCTAGCAGGCGCCGACCGGGAATTCAGCAGGCACGTGGGGTCCAATGGAAACAGCCTGCAGCGGACCGGCCGGGGCGGCTGCCGGGATGGGGCAGGGGCGCGTGGATCAGGCGATCACGCGGGCGGCAGCCGGCAGGTGCAGACCGTCGAACACCATGGCGATCAGGTCGTCGGCGAGCTTTTGCGGCGACAGCGGACCGCCCGGTTTGTACCATTCGACGATGGAGTTGATGGTGCCGAAGAGCAGCCGCGCCGTGATCCGCGGGTCGATGTCACCTCGGAGGGACCCTTCGGTGCGGGCCGCATCCACCAAATCGGCGACCGCATGGTCGAACGCCCGGCGGCGCTCCAGCGCATCGCGCTCGATCTCGGTGTTGCCGCGCAGCCGCAGCAGCAGGGTCACATAGGGGAGCTTGTCACACAGGACCTGTACGGTTCCGCGCAGCACGAACTCCAGCCGGGCGTCGGCCCGGCCGGCAGATGCCGATGGGTTTTCCAGGACGGCTTCCAAGCTGCCCAGCGCTTCTTCCAGGGCCAGCCGCAGCAGGTCGCCCTTGGACGGAACATGGTGGTAGATGGCGCTCTTGGAGATGCCCAGGTTCTCGGCGAGAATGCCCATCGAGGTGGCCTCGTAGCCGTGCTTGTTGAAGACGCCAACGGCGACGTTCAGCACCGACTGCTGGTCGTAGCCCGGGCGGCCGCGGCGAACTGTCTCCTGGGCCTTTGACTTCACCATTGTTCTATTCTCCCACGACCGTTAGGTCGGTAATGCGTGCGGCGGGTGCCTGGCCAAGCCCGACACCCGCCGTCGCGCGTGGATCCGTAGGTGCTGGCTCCGTCAGCCGTTGTCGCGCAGGTCGTAGACCCGGCGCAGCTTTCCGCTGGAGCGGGCCAGGGAGCCGGGGTCGGCGACCACGATCTTGCAGCTGGAACCCACGTGGATCTTGATCTGGCGTTGCAGCTCGCGCGACGCTTCGGTTGCCATGGCAGCGGTGCAGTCCTCGCGGCGTTCAATCTTGACCGTCAGCTCGTCCATCCGGTTGGGCCGGGTAATCTCCAGTTGGAAGTGCGGGCTCAGGCCGGGGATGCGAAGGGCGATCTCCTCGATCTGGGTGGGGAAGAGGTTCACGCCGCGCAGGATGATCATGTCGTCCGAACGCCCGGTGATCCGGCCGATGCGGCGCATGTTCGGGCGGCCGGTGCCGGGCAGCAGCCGGGTGAGATCGTGCGTGCGGTAACGGATCACCGGCATGGCTTCCTTGGTGAGCGAGGTAAACACCAGTTCGCCTTGCTGGCCGTCGTCCAGCACCGCATCGTTCAGCGGGTCGATGATCTCGGGGCGGAAGTGGTCCTCCCAGATGGTGGAGCCGTCCTTGAAGTCCACGCATTCACCGGCCACGCCCGGGCCCATCACCTCGGACAGCCCATAGATGTCGCAAGCATCGATGTCCAGCTTGGACTCCAACTCGTGGCGCATCTCGTCGGTCCAGGGTTCGGCACCGAGCACGGCCACTTTCAGGGACGTCTTGGCCGGGTCAAGTCCGGCGCGCTCCATCGCGTCCACGATGGTCAGCAAGTACGTGGGGGTGCAGAGGATGGCGTCCGGTTCGAAGTCCTGAATCAGCTGGATCTGCTTCTCGGTCTGGCCGCCGGACATCGGGATCACCGTGCAGCCAAGCTTCTCCGCACCGTAGTGGGCGCCGAGTCCGCCGGTGAACAGGCCGTAGCCGTAGGCGTTGTGGACCTTCCAGCCCTTCTTGACGCCGGAGGCGCGGATGGAACGGGCGAACAGCGTCTCCCAGTTCTGGATGTCCTTGCGGGTGTAGCCGACCACGGTGGCGCGGCCGGTGGTGCCGGAGGAGGCGTGGATGCGGGCCACTTCCTGCTGCGGCACGGCGAACATGCCGAACGGGTAGGCCTTGCGCAGGTCTTCCTTGTCCGTGTACGGGAACTTGGCCAGGTCAGACAGTTCCTTGAGGTCCTCGGGGCGCACACCGGCGTCGTCGAACTTCTTCTTGTACATCGCCACCCGCTCGTAGGCATAGGCGACGGTGTGCTGCAGACGCTGCAGCTGCAGGGCCTCCAGTTCGTCCCGGCTCATCAGCTCCTCGGGGTCGAGGGTGTCCTCGGCGGCGGGAGTGGTCTTGCGGGCTTTGGTGCCGGTGGTGGTCGTCATGGAACGGTCCTTTGATGCGGGTCGGGCTGTGCTGCTCGGCGGGTGGCTGGGGGCGGCGGGGTCAGGGGGCGGAGGGTTTGCGTGCAGGGTTGGGGACGGTGCGGGAACGGCCACGGAATTCGAGGAGCACGTCGGCGCCGCCGTTCGGGTTCTCCTGCGTGACGGTGATGTCATACAGTCCGCTGCGTCCGGTCTGGTTGACCAGCCGGGCGTTGGCGGTCAGCAGCCGGCCGGCGAATCCGGGGTTGAGGAAATTCACGTCGACGCCGGACGCCACCGTGATGGTGCTGCCGTCGCCGTCCGGGTCGTTGCACGCCAGCGCGAAGGCCACGTCGGCGAAGGCGAACACCATGCCGCCCTGCGCCATGCCGAAGCCGTTGAGCATTTCCTCGCGCAGCCGCATCTGGATGACGACGTCGCCAAACTCCGCCTTGACGACTTCCACGCCCATCCACTGGGCGGCCTGGTCGCCGACAAAGGCGGGATGCATGGGTCGCTCTCCCGGCTGCAGCCCGTTGCCGTCGGCCGGATTGTCACGGGAAGTGTCGACGTCGATGTCCGTCATGGAGGCCCCTTGCTTTTAATACCGAATGTTCATTAGGTAATCCTGATTTGTGATCCAAGTCAAGACGGGCCCGAGGGTGCAGGGAGCGGGGACGGGTGGCCGGGGCCGGCACCCTCGGGATGCGGACGGTGCTGCCGTACCGGAGCTAGGCCAGCTCCGTGGCGCCGATCGCATCGAGGGCGAAAGCGTAATCCCACGCCCGGTCCTTCCAGGCCTCGTACCGCCCGGAAGCGCCGCCATGGCCGGCGTCCATTTCGGTCTTGAGTACGATCGGTTCCGACCCGGTTCCGGTCTCCCGCAGGGCCGCGACCCATTTGGCCGGTTCGACGTAAAGCACCCGTGTGTCGTTGAAGCTGGTCACTGCCGCGATTTTCGGGTAGGCCGCCGGCCGCACGTTCTCGTACGGGCTGTACGACTTCATGTAGTCGTAGACCTCGGGGTCGGTGATCGGGTTGCCCCATTCCTCCCACTCCAGCGCCGAGAGCGGCAGGTCCGGATCCAGGATAGAGGTCAGGGCGTCCACGAACGGCACCTGAGCCACGATCGCCGCGTACTTCTCCGGGGCCAGGTTGGCGATAGCGCCCATCAGCAGCCCGCCGGCCGAGCCGCCCATCGCTGCAATCCGCGCCGGGTCCGCCCAGCCGGAGGACGCCAGCCAGTCGGTGGCGTCCACGAAGTCGGTGAAGGTGTTCTTCTTGCGCAGTTTCTTGCCGTCGTCATACCAGTGCCGGCCCATCTCGCCGCCGCCGCGCACATGGGCCACCACGTAGACCACGCCGCGATCCAACAGCGACAGCCGCGCCGTGCTGAAGGCCGGATCCATGCTGACTTCATAGCTGCCGTAGGCGTAGATCAGGGCCGGGTTGCTGCCGTCGCGCTGCACCGAGGCCTTGCGGACCACCGAGAGCGGGATTTTCGTGCCGTCGGCCGCGGTGGCCCACTCCCGGTCGGCCCGGTAGTCGGCCGGGTCGTAGCCGCCGAGCACCGGCGTTTCCTTGCGCAGGTGCAGCGTGCCGGTGGCCAGCTCATAGTCATAAATCCGGGGCGGGGTCAGGAATGAGGTGTAGGCCAGCCGGATCACCGGCGCCTCGTAGTCGGATCCGCCCACGCCTGCGGTGAACAGCTCCTCGTCGAAGTCCGGTTCCACCGGCGCTGCCTGGGTCTCGGTTCCCAGGCCGGCCAAGGGCAGCACCTGCACTCGTTCAATGGTGTCCTTGCGGATCGACAGCACCATGTGCGTGGAGGTGACGCCCGCGCCGTTGACCCGCACCCCGTCGTCGTGCTCCACCACCGTGTCCCAGTGCTGCGCGTCCAGCGGCCGGGAGAACTCCGACAGGTCGGCCAGCGAGACCATCGAGTTCACGGCGTCCTTGTTGTGCGTGAGCAGCACCTTCTGCACGCCGTCCAGCAGGAACGGCTCGGCGTCGTAGAGCACCCGCTCGCTGCGCGGGATCAGCGTCTGCAGCCCGGCCTCGGGATGGGCGAAGTCCAGCAGCCGCGTCTCGGAGTATTCGGAGCAACCGATTCCGATCACTAGATGCCGGCGGTCGGCGGAGAGCTCAAAGCCCATCCACATGGCCGGATCGTCTTCCTGATAGATCACGACGTCGGAGTCCACCGTGGTGCCGATGGTGTGCGCCTTGATCTGGTACGGCCGCCACGACTCATCCACCACCGTGTAGAACACGCGGCTGCCGTCGGGGTCGAAGGCGAGGGAGTAGAAGACGTTCTCCACGACGTCGTCCAGCAGTTGGCCGGTCTCCAGGTCCTTAATCCGCAGGGTGAACCGCTCGTCGCCGGCGAAATCCGCGGCGTAGGCGTACAGCCTGCCGTCCTTGGTGACGGCCGAGCCGCCCAGGGAGAAGAACGGCTTGCCCTCCGCTTCCGCGTTGCCGTCCAGCAGGACCTGCTCGCCGGGGACCCGCCGGCCGGCCTCCACCTGCGGCGGAGTCCAGTCTGCGGCCGGATCGCCGGTGTCCGAGGCCTGGACCCGGCACTGGATGCCGTACTGCTTGCCCTCTTCCATGCGGCCGTAGTACCACCAGCCGTCCTTGCGCACCGGCACGGACAGGTCCGTTTCCTGCGTGCGGTTCTTGATCTCTTGGAAGATCGCCTCGCGCAGCGGCTGCTGATGCGCCGTCACCGCTTCCGTGTAGGCGTTTTCGGCCTGCAGGTGGGCTACCACGTCCGGGTTCTCCTTGTCCCGCAGCCACTCGTAGTGGTCCACGAAGGTATCGCCGTGGTGGGAGCGCTCGGTGGGAACCTTGCGGGCCACCGGCGGTTCGGGCAGGCCGGCGGGGGAGATGTTGGCCGTTTCGGCGGCGGAGTGCGTCATGGCACCAATATATAGAGCAGGCCCCTGCGCCGGTCGGGTTCGGCTGAGGGTGGACGAGCGCCGCCCCCAGCAACTTTGCCCCTGAGCACGGCCAGGCCCCGTTCCAGCCTTGACGCTCCCGAGGGCACCACTATATTCTGAACGAACGGTCGGTAATTATTTCGCGGCCGGACTACGTACAGTGAGGTGACCATCGTGGCAACGCAGACCGACGCCGGCGACCAGAAGTTGCACGCCGTTCCGTCCCCTGAGGACGAGGCCGGACAGGCCTACTTTGACAAGATCATTGCCGAGGATTCCCGGATCGAACCCGCGGACTGGATGCCGGAGAAGTACCGCAAGACGCTGACCCGGCAGATGTCCCAGCACGCGCACTCCGAAATCATCGGCATGCAGCCGGAGGCCAACTGGATCACGCGCGCCCCCAGCCTGAAGCGCAAGGCCATCCTGATGGCCAAGGTGCAGGACGAGGCCGGCCACGGGCTCTACCTCTACTCCGCCACGGAGACGCTCGGCACCCCGCGCCACGTGCTCAACGAGCAGCTGATGTCGGGCAAGGCCAAGTACTCCTCCATCTTCAACTACCCGGCAAACAGCTGGGCGGACATGGGTGCCATCGGCTGGCTGGTCGACGGCGCCGCTATCGCCAACCAGGTGCCGCTCTGCCGCGCCTCCTACGGTCCGTACGGCCGTGCGATGGTCCGCATCTGCAAGGAAGAGTCCTTCCACCAGCGCCAGGGCTTCGAGATCCTGCTGGAACTGGCCAACGGCACCCCGGCGCAGAAGCAGATGGCCCAGGATGCGGTCAACCGCTTCTATGCCCCCGCGCTGATGATGTTCGGCCCCACGGACACCGATTCGCCGAACTCGCAGCAGTCGATGGCCTGGAACATCAAGCGCTTCTCCAACGACGAGCTGCGCTCGCGGTTTGTCGGCATGATCCAAGAGCAGGTCAAGGTCCTGGGCCTGACGCTGCCGGACGACGAGATCCGCTACAACGAGGAAACCGGCATGTGGGAGCACGGCGAACTCAACTGGGACGAATTCTACGAAGTCCTCGCCGGCCGCGGCCCCTGCAACGCGCAGCGGATGGAACGCCGCCGCGAGGCACATGAGAACGGCGCCTGGGTGCGCGAAGCAGCAGCGGCCTACGCCGCCAAGAAGGCACAGAAAGCACAGGTGGCCTAAATGGCAACAGGAGACCAGACCTCGATGGCCCGGCCGGTCAAGCCAGCGCCCGAGGAGAACCCGGCATTGTCGGACAAGCAGCCCTGGCCGCTGTGGGAAGTTTTTGTCCGCTCCTCCCGCGGCCTCTCCCACGTGCACGCAGGTTCGCTGCATGCTCCGGACGCAGAGATGGCCGTGCGCAACGCCCGGGATCTGTACACCCGGCGCAACGAAGGCGTCTCGCTCTGGGTGGTGCCGGCGTCGGCCATTGTCGCCAGCGATCCGGATGCCAAGGGTGAATTCTTTGAGTCGCCCAAGGGCAAGGACTACCGCCACGCCACTTACTACACCAAGAGCGAAGGGGTGAAGCACCTGTGAGCGGTGAAAGCGCGACCCGGATCACGCCGGGCAATGCCCTGCGGCCGGAGGACATCGCCCAGCAAGTGACCGAAGGCAACAAGGCCAGCGAGGACGTCGCCGAGTACGCGCTGCGGCTCGGGGACGACGCCCTGATCTTGGCCCAGCGCCTGGGCTGGTGGATCTCCCGCGCGCCCGAACTGGAAGAAGATGTTGCGCTGGGCAACATCGCACTCGACCAGATCGGCCACGCCCGGTCCTTCCTGACCTACGCCGGTTCCGCGTGGGGCAAGACCGAAGACGACCTGGCCTACTGGCGCGGCGAGAGCGAGTTCCGCTCCTGCTACCTGGTGGAACAGCCCAACGGCGACTTCGGCAGGACCATTGCCCGCCAGCTGATCATTGCCGCCTACCAGCACGAACTGTACTCACGGCTGGTCGACTCCCAGGACGCAACGCTGGCGGCCATCGCCGCCAAGTCGGTGAAGGAAGTGGACTACCACCGCGACCACGCCGAGCAGTGGACCCTGCGTCTGGGCGACGGCACCGAAGAATCGCACCGCCGCATTGCCGCCGGGTTCACTTCGGTCTGGCCATACGTGCAGCAGTTGTTCGAGGACGACGACCTGATCGACCGACTGGACGGCATTGCCGTGCGCCCCTCGGAACTGCGTGAAGGCTTCGACGCCTACATTGCCGCGGTCTTCGCCGAGGCCACGCTGGAGGTCCCGGACGTCCAGCCCGCGATGACGGACAAGACCCGCGTCAAGCACAGCGAACATCTGGGCTACCTGCTGGCCGAAATGCAGGTGCTGGCCCGCGAACATCCCGGCGCCACCTGGTAGCGCCGGGCCGGACCTTTCGGAACAACGGAGCAATTCATGTCCACAAACACCGCGCAGCGGCCCGCTGAAACCGAGGCAGCCCGCGTCTGGGATGTCGCGGCAACGGTCTGCGATCCGGAGATCCCGGTGCTGACCATCGAGGACCTCGGAATCCTGCGGTCTGTGTCGGTGCTCGATGAACCCGACGACGGCGGCCGGCCGGCTGTCGAGGTGACCATCACCCCGACCTATTCCGGCTGCCCCGCGATGGATGCCATCAGCGAAGACGTCGTCAGCGCCCTGGCAAGCCAAGGCTACGACGACGTCCGCGTGAAGCTGGTGCTGGCCCCGGCCTGGACCACGGACTGGATGACTGCCGAGGGCAAAGCGAAGCTGAACGAATACGGCATCGCGCCGCCCTCGGGCTCCGCGCCCATCCGCACCGGACCGGTCAAAGTGGGACTGAGTGTAAAGTGCCCGCGTTGCAATTCGCTCAACACCCGCGAGCTGTCCCGCTACGGCTCCACCTCCTGCAAGGCGCTGTACCAGTGCAATGACTGCCACGAACCCTTCGACTACTTCAAGGTGCTCTAGATGACTACTTCCACCACGGAGGCCCCGGCGGCCAAGCGCCGCGGCACGTTCCACCCACTGTCCGTCGCCGAGGTCCGCAAGCTCACCGACGAGGCCGTGGAGGTCACGTTCGCTGTGCCGGAGGAGCTGCAGGGGCAGTTCGACTACGTGCCCGGGCAGTACGTGGCGCTGCGGACCACGCTGGAGGACCAGGAGATCCGCCGCAGCTACTCCATCTGCGCCGAGCCGAAGCCGGGCGAAATCCGTATCGCCATCAAGCGGGACATCGGCGGCCTGTTTTCCAATTGGGCCAACGACAACCTCAAGGCCGGAGACGTGCTGGACGTCATGAGCCCGGCCGGTGCGTTCATTTCCAAGCACCAGATGACGGAAATCAACCATCCGGAACAGATCAACACCGACGTCGAGGCCACCTTTGTGGCATTCGCCGCCGGCTCCGGGATCACCCCGGTGATTTCGATTGCGCGGACCGTGCTGGCCGCCAACAGCAACGTCCGGTTCGACCTGGTGTACGCGAACAAAGCCGCCATGGATGTGATGTTCGTGGAGGAACTGGCAGACCTGAAGGACAAGTACCCCACCCGATTCGCGCTGCACCATGTGCTCTCCCGCGAACAGCGGATTTCACCGCTGCTCTCCGGCCGGATCGATGCCGAAAAGCTCACCAGCCTGTTCGACAACGTGCTGCCGACCGACGACGTGGACGAGTGGTTCCTGTGCGGTCCGTATGAGCTGGTGCAGCTGTGCCGCGACACCTTGACCGAGCGCGGCGTGCCGGCCGACAAGGTCCGCTACGAGCTGTTCTCCACCGGCGAGCCGACCAAGCCGCAGGGCAACATCGGCCGCCCGGTGCAGGTGGACCCCAGCGCGGACAACTACGACATCACCTTCACCCTCGACGGACTCACCGGCAAGGTCGCCTCGCCCAAGCACGCCCGCGAGTCGGTGCTCAACGCGGCGCTGCGCGTCCGTCCGGACGTGCCGTTCGCGTGTGCCGGCGGCGTTTGCGGCACCTGCCGCGCCAAAGTGGTTTCCGGTACCTTCACCATGGAGGAGAACTACGCGCTGGAGCCGGACGAGATCGAGCGCGGTTACGTGCTCACTTGCCAGACCCACCCGACCAGCAAAGAAATCACCGTCGACTACGACGCCTAGCACCGATTTCTAACCGATGGTCGACCGGTCTCTACTCGGCGCTGGCGCGCCTCCATCGACCACCGGAACCAGCTGGCCTACCGTTGGTCGACCAAGCGAGCGCCAGCGAGCGCGTGGAGACCACGCGATCCGACCCGAGAGGAACCACGCATGAGCATGATCGAACTGACCATCGAGGACAATGTCGCCGAAGTGGTGCTTAACGCGCCGGGCAAGATGAACGCCCTGGATGAGCAGGCGGTGCTGGATTTGGGCAAGGCGTACGACGACGCCGCTGCCGCCGGCGTCCGTGCGCTGCTGCTCCGCGGCGAGGGCCGCGGGTTCTGCGCCGGCCGCGACATTTCCCAGGTGGATCCTGCCACTGACGATGCCTACGGCTACCTTTCCCACGTCGTTACCCCGGTGCTGCGCAAGATGGCGGAATTCCCGGCTCCCACGTTTGCCGCCGCGCAGGGTGCCGCGCTCGGCGTCGGGCTTGGCCTGCTGATCGCCACCGACGTGGTGTACGTCGCCGACAACGCAAAGATCGGCTCGCCGTTCGCCAATCTGGGCGCCACCTTGGACTCGGGCGGGCACTGGCTGTTCACCGAGCGGCTCGGTGCGCACCGTACGCTGGACCTGATCTACACAGCCGAGCTGATGAGCGGCGAGGAAGCGGTGCGCGCCGGCTTGTTCAGCCGCGCGATGCCGGCGGACGAACTGCTGGAAACCACGCGCGGCATCGTGGGCAAGGTCGCGCAGGGAGCCACCGGCGCATTCCGTGCGTCGAAGGAACTGGTGGCCAACATCCGCGACCAGCGGCTGGGCCTGTGGCTGGCCACCGAGGAAGAGAACGTGGCTCAGGGCCGGCTGTGCAAGAGCGACGACTACGCTGAAGGTTTCAAGGCTTTCCAAGAGAAGCGCAAGCCGGTCTTCAAGGGCTGAGGCCGCCTCCTGCCTGGCCTCGCCGGTTCTGGCAGGATGGCCATATGACCGCCAAACCGACCGCCGCCACGACGGCTGACTGGACTGTTGCCATCCCGGACCGGGATTTGCTGTCGGCGTTGGGGCCGCTTCCCGCCGGGATGAAGGCCGTCCCGTGGGATGTCGACGGCGAGCCGGACGGGGCGCAGCTGGACCAGGTCGACGTCGTCGTGCTGCCGTATCCAGACGCAGCCAGCGCGCTCCCGTACCTGGCCCAGCTGAAAAACCTCAAGCTGGTGCAAACCCAGACCACCGGCGTCGACGGGATCGCCGAGGTGGTGGGTCCGGACGTCGCAATCGCCAGCGCTGCCGGCGTGCATGCCGCCTCCACCGCTGAGCTCGCCGTCGGCCTGATGCTTGCCTCGCTGCGTGGGATCGACATTGCCGCGCGCGACCAACCGGAGGGACGGTGGCGCCATGAACGTCGGCTCTCCTTGGCCGACCGGAAAGTCCTGCTGGTGGGCGTGGGCGGCATCGGCCGGGAAATCGCGCGCCGTCTCGAGCCCTTCGAAGTGCAGTTGACGCGGGTCGGGACCCACGCACGCGGTGACAGCGAGGGCCACATCCACGGCACCGCGGAGTTGCAGGATCTTGCCGCCTCCCACGAAGTGCTGGTCGTCATTACACCGCTGACAGACGCCACCCACGGGTTAATCGATGCCGCGATACTGGCAGCCCTCCCGGACGGTGCGCTGGTGGTCAACGTTGCTCGCGGGGCGGTGGTGGACACGGACGCCCTGACCGCCGAAGTTGTCTCCGGCCGGCTGCACTGCGCGCTGGATGTCACCGACCCCGAACCGCTGCCACCGGACCATCCGTTGTGGCGCTCCGGCAACGCGCTGATCACCCCGCATCTGGGCGGCGACACCACGGCGTTCGAACCGCGGATCGTCCGCCTCCTCCAGGAGCAATTAGCGGCGGTCGCCGGCGGCAAGGCACCGCAGAACCTGGTGCAACCGGGACGCTTCCGGAGCGACTCAGCCGACAGAGATCAAAGCGACGGTTGATCGGCCGGGAGTGCAGCATCGGCGCTTGCTCGAGTGCAGTGCCGCTTGCCGCGTGGTCGGCATGCGGGTTGAGCGCCGCTGGAACACCGGTGCGGCGTGCCGGAGGCTGGACAACTTCCGTTGAGCGCGAGCAGGATGGAACCGGCGCGTCGGGGCAGCCGCCCAGCGCCGGAGGAGGGATGACCCATGGGCATCATCGTGGCCAACATGTTCCTCACTCTCGACGGCGTGTACCAGGCGCCGGGCGCGGTCGACGAGGACCGGGAGGACGGCTTCAGCTATGGCGGCTGGCAGGCGCCGTTCTTCGACGACGAATCCGGAGCGGCGATGGGCGCCGTCATCGACCGTATTGATGCCTTGCTGCTCGGGCGGAAGACGTACGACATCTTCGCGGCCTACTGGCCGAATGCTGGAGACGACTCTCCGATCGCCGCGAAGTTCAATGCGGTGCCGAAGTACGTAGTGTCCACCAAGCTCACCGAGCCGTCCTGGGCTGGCACGACGGTATTGCCCCATGCGATGGCGGCGGCACACCTGCGCGAACGGCATGATGAAGTGCACTCATTCGGCAGCGGCGACCTCCTGCAGTCCTTATTCACCGAGGACGTGGTGGACCGCCTCAATCTCTGGCTGTATCCGCTCACCGTGGGCAGCGGGAAGCGGCTTTTTGGCCCCGGCACCATCCCGGCGTCCTTCCGCCTGGCCGGGCCGGCCCGCACCTTCGAAAAGGGGGCGGTGGGGCTGGTCTACGAACGTGCGGGCGAGGTCGAGACCGGCAATATCGACGAGGTGGAGGCGCGCAGGAGCGAGGGCAGTTGACGGCGAGGGCAACGGCTGGTCAGCCATCGCGCCGGTTGACCAGATTGCCGGCCCGGCTTAGCGGGTATCCAGGTCCTCGAAGACCAGGAACGTCTGGGTGTCCAGGATGCCGGGCATGGACTGGATTTGGTCAAAGATGACCCTGCGCAGGTCCACGTTGTCCACCGCGCGGACCAGCAGGATGACGTCGAAGTTCCCGCCGACCAAGGCAATGTGGTGCACCTCGGGGATGGCCCGCAGGGCCTCGCGCAGCTCGCGCCAGGAGTGCTGCCGCAGCTTCAACGTCACGTAGGCAGAGGCCTTCAAGCCGGCCTTGATCGGGTCCACCAGTGCAGTGAACTTGGTCAGCACGCCGGCCTCGGTGAGGCGCGAGATCCGCGAGTAGGCGTGGGCGCGGGAGATGTGAACATTTTCGGCCACTGCGGTCACGGACAGCCGGCCGTCCCGAGTAAGCTCCGCCAAGATTCGACGGTCAATCTCGTCCAACTGCGGGACTTTCACCGCGGCGCTCTCTGCCATACGTCTACACCTCGTGGGGTTATCCAGCTCACACTGACAATTTGTCTCCAACAATACGACTGGGCGGACAAATTATCCATGCTTTTCCGCAGAAGTGGATACGAAAAGTAGCCCAATCACATACTAAAGCTACACAGTTTCTTCAGGCAGAGGCGCCCGCTTTTTAGTCGGGCGGCCAGGCAAGGGCGGCAACACCGCCGTGGCCGACAGGATTCGAGGGAGACACCATGACTATCTCAACCGGTAACCCGATCGAGGGATCGATGGCCGATCCGTCCCGCCGCGCCGGCATGGACGATCCGGTCACCGCGGAGGCCTACATGCTGCCCTCCGGCCAGCCTGTGCAGTTGGTGGATCCGGACGGCCAGCACGTGCACAACGACAAGTACCCGCTGCCCGACGGCGAGGCACTGCTGATGGCCTACCGCGAGCTGGTGGTGGGCCGCCGCGTCAACGACCAGGCCAACGCGCTGGTCCGCCAGGGTCGGCTGGCTGTTTACCCGTCGTCGCACGGGCAGGAGGCCTGCCAGGTGGCCTCCGCGCTCTGCATCGGCGAGGACGACTGGCTGTTTCCGACCTACCGCGACACCGTGGCCGTGATCGCCAAGGGCGTCGACCCGGTGCAGACGCTCACCCTGCTGCAAGGGGACTGGCACGGCGGCTACGACCCGTACGAGCACAAGGTCTCGATTCAGGCCACGCCGTTGGCCACCCAGTTGCTGCACGCCGTGGGCTTGGCGCATGCGGCCAAGCTCAAAGGCGAGGACACCGTCGTCGTCGCGCTCTGCGGTGACGGGGCCACCAGCGAAGGCGACTTCCATGAGGCGCTGAACTTCGCCGCGGTGTTCCACCTGCCGGTGGTGTTCTTTGTGCAGAACAACCAGTACGCCATCTCGGTTCCGCTGAACAAGCAGACCGTGGCACCGTCGCTGGCGCACAAGGCCATCGGTTACGGCATGCCGGGCGAGCGCGTAGACGGCAACGATACCGCCGCCCTGCTGGCCGTGCTGGGCAAGGCTGTGGACCGCGCGCGGCAGGGCGGCGGCCCGGCCCTGGTGGAGGCGCACACCTACCGGATGCAGTCGCACACCAACGCCGACGACGCCACCCGCTACCGCACCGACGATGAAGTGGCCGAGTGGGCGCCAAAGGATCCGCTGGTGCGCCTGCGGGCCTACCTGAAAGAGCTGAACGTCCTGACTGAGGAGCTGGAAGAGGAGATCGCCGGCCGGGCCGAAACGGTCGCCGCCCAGATGCGCGACGGCCTCAATGCCGAGACCGAAGTGGACCCGGAGGACCTGTTCCGGTTCGTCTTCACCGAAAAGACCAGCCAGCTGCGCGAGCAGGCCGCCATGCTGCGCGAGGAACTCTCGCGCGAGTCGGCCTGACCGCCGCCCACCGAAGGACACACCATGAGCACAACAATGACGTTCGCCAAGGCGTTGAACACGGCGCTGGCCGATGAAATGGAAGCCGACAACTCCGTCGTCGTCTTCGGTGAGGACGTGGGCCCGCTGGGCGGCGTTTTCCGCATCACCGACGGCCTGACGAAACGATTCGGCGAGGAACGCTGCTTCGACACCCCGCTGGCTGAGTCCGGCATCATGGGCATGGCCATCGGCATGGCGATGAACGGCCTGCGACCGGTAGTGGAGATGCAGTTCGACGCCTTCGCCTACCCGGCGTTTGAGCAGGTGGTCTCGCATGTGGCCAAAATGCCCAACCGCACCCGCGGCAAGGTCAAGCTGCCGATGGTCATCCGGATCCCGTATGCCGGCGGCATCGGCGGCGTGGAGCACCACTGCGACTCCTCGGAGTCCTACTACGCGCACACCCCAGGGCTGACCGTTGTTGCTCCGGCCACGGTGGAAGACGCCTACACGATGCTCCGCGAAGCCATCCGCTTTCCGGACCCTGTGGTGTTCCTGGAGCCGAAGAAGCTTTACTTCTCCAAGGAGCAACTGGACCTTGAGGCCCTGCAGGCGCGCTGGGGCACACCTGCGCTGGACCGGACCGACGGACCGGAGCCGACCGCTGCGCCGGCGATGAGCGGCTTCGGCCGCGCCGTTATCGCCCGTGCCGGAACCGACGCCACGCTGATCACCTACGGACCGTCCGTGCCCACCGTCATGAAGGCCGCCGCAGCGGCCGCCGAGGAAGGCCGCTCGCTGGAAGTGATCGATATCCGGTCCATCGTTCCCTTCGACGACGAGACCGTGATGGCATCGGTGCGCAAGACCGGCCGCGTCGTCGTCGTGGCTGAAGCGCCCGGTTTCGCCTCGGTCGCCTCGGAAATCGTGGCGCGGGTTCAGGAACGCTGCTTCCACTCGCTGGCCGCTCCGGTGCTGCGCGTGACCGGCTTTGACATTCCCTATCCGGCGCCCAAGCTGGAGCACTACTATCTGCCCAGCGTGGACCGCATCCTGGACGCCGTGGACGAACTGCAGTGGGAGGACGCGTAGCCATGACGCGACAAGTATTCAAGCTGCCGGACCTCGGCGAAGGCCTGACCGAGGCCGAACTGGTCCACTGGCTGGTCAAGGTGGGCGACGAGATCCGCGTGGACCAGCCGGTGGCCGAAGTGGAGACCGCCAAGTCCATGGTGGAGGTGCCCAGCCCCTACGCCGGGACGGTTGCCGTGCTGCACGGAGCCGCCGGAGACACCATGGATGTGGGCAAACCGCTGATCTCGGTGGATGCGCCGGGCTATGTGCACGACGGCGGTGCATCGGGTCCCGCCGGATCCGCACCGCAGGCGGGGGAGGCCTCCGGCGGCGGCGCGCTGTCCGCTGCGGGGCATCCTGACGGCGAGGCCTACCGGAACGAGGAACGCGCCGGCATCAAGGTTCCTGCTCAGCAGGAACATGCACAGCAGGAGCCGGCAGAGTCCGGCTCCGGCAATGTGCTGATTGGCTATGGGACCCCCGCCGGGTCGGCCGGGTCCAGGCGCACCCGCAAGCCGAAGGCCGGCAGGCCTCTACTCGGCGCTGGCGCGCCTCCATCGACCACAGGCAGCGCCCCGGTGGTCGACCGGTCTCTACTCGGCGCTGGCGCGCCTCCATCGAGCACCGACAGCGCCCCGGTGGTCGACCAAGCGAGCGCCAGCGAGCGCGTGGAGACCCGCGAAACCCGCGTGGAGACCCTTGGCTCGGCCCCGCTGGTCATCTCGCCGCTGGTTCGCAAACTGGCCCGCGACGCCGGCCTCCGTCTGGCCGACATCTCCGGCACCGGCGCCGGCGGGATGATTCTGCGCAAGGACGTCGAGGCCGCGCTCGCCGGAGGTCCGGTGGCGGACCGGTCTCTGCTCGACGGGTCTCTGCTCGGCGGGTCTCTACTCGGCACTGGCGCGCCTCCATCGACCACCGACGGCGCTGGCGCGCCTCCATCGACCACCGATGGCGCGCCTCCATCGACCACCGCTGGCGCGCCTCCATCGACCACTGGCGGCGCCCCGTCGGCGGACGGCACCGACGCCCGCACCGGCCTGGGCATCGCCACCCGCACCCCGATAAAGGGCGTCCGCAAGACGGTGGCACAGGCGATGTCCCGCAGCCGCACGGAAATCCCCGAGGCCACCGTCTGGGTGGACGTGGATGCCACCGCGCTGCTGCAGATGCGCGCCGACCTCAAACGACGCGACCCGGAGAACACCCCGGGCCTACTGGCCTTCATCGCCAGGTTTGTGCTGGCCGGCCTGGCGAAGTACCCGGAGCTGAACACCCGGGTGGAAGGCGAGGAGATCGTCGGCTTCGACGGCGTCAACCTGGGCTTCGCCGCCCAGACCGACCGCGGGTTGCTGGTGCCGAGCGTGCGCAACGCCGACAAGCTCAGTGCCCGGCAGTTGGACACCGAGATCAGGCGGCTCACCGCCGTCGCGCGTGACGGCAAGGCCACACCTGCCGAGCTGACCAGCGGTACCTTCACGCTGAACAATTACGGAGTCTTTGGGGTGGACGGCAGTGCCGCCATCATCAATTACCCCGAGGTGGCCATCCTCGGCGTCGGCCGGATCATCGACAAGCCCTGGGTGGTCAACGGCGAGCTGGCCGTCCGGAAGGTTACCGAACTGGTGCTGGTCTTCGACCACCGGGTGTGCGACGGCGGCACGGCCGGCGGCTTCCTGCGTTACGTCGCGGACGCCATCGAGAACCCCGGCAGCGTGCTCGCCGATCTCTGACGGTTACCGGGCCCGCTGTCGCTGATGGCGGGCCCGGGTTGCAGCCGGTGCTGCCCAAAAGCTCTGGAAAATTTCCCTAGCTGACCCGATCTGCCCGGCGCTACGCTTAGGCATGATCACTCTGCCAGAGGCGTACCAAAAGTACCTCTCCGGGTTGTCTGCACACCATGTCGAGGCGCTCCGGCCGGTGTTCCTCGAATCGGTTGCCGATGGAGAACACGGCATCTCGATCCGCGGCATGGGGTCCAAGCATGTGCAGGCGTACGTCGACGACTCCGTGCCGTTCGGCGAAATCCGGGAGGAAGCCCGCCACGCCCACGAGTACTGATACCAAGGGCCAGTCGTGAGTGGGCCGCGGCGGTGGCCGCGTCCCTGTCCCATTCTGCCGTCGTTCAGTGGAACCGGCCGGCGCGGTACGGTAGCAGGAAAGGGCCGTGCCATCTGCGCGGCCGGTGTGCGAGGCGATGGAGAGTGACGGCCGGATGAGCGATGCCGCCCGATCAGAGGATACAACCGGCCAGCCTGCGGAAACCGTGCAAGTTGCGCCCGGGAATTATGTGATCAGGACCCCGGAGTACCTGCTCAACTCCGGGCTGGTCATCGGCGGGAACAAGGCACTGGTGGTGGATACCGGCGCCGGCCCACGCCAAGCCCGGCGGATCTACGCGGCGGTGCGCCGGCTGACCAAGCTGCCGCTCGCCGTCGTCAATACGCATTTCCACTATGACCACGTCTTCGGCAATGACTATTTCGCCGCCCAGGGTGTGCAGGATTTCTACGCGCACCGCAGCTGCGCGCATGACATCGCCGAGAACGGTGCACTGCAACGCGCCGCCGTCGCGGAAACGGAACCGGAAATGGCTGCGGGCGAGGGCGAGTACACCGCCATCAGGATCCCCACCAAGCTGGTGGACACGGAAACCACGGTCGACTTGGGCGGGGTCAGCGTCAAGCTTTTCCACCTGGGGTTGGGCCACACCGACGGCGACCTGCTGGTCGGCTCGCCCAGCACACTGTTCGCCGGCGACCTGGTGGAGCAAGGCGCGCCTCCCGCCTTCGAGGACTCCTATCCGCGCGACTGGGTCGAGACGCTGCGGCGGATCTCCGGCCTGCGCCACGAGTACGACGTGCTGGTGCCCGGCCACGGCCAGACCGTCAGCGACGCCTTCGTGAAGAACATGTGCGAGACCATGGCCCTGGCTGTCCGGATGGGGGAACAGGCCAGCCGTGACACACCAGCGGACGCCACTAAGGCCATCCCGATCCTGCCCTACGGCCCAGTGCAGTCCCGCTCCCTGCTGCAGCGGCTCAAAGCCAGCAGGTGAGCGGTTCGGGCGATTTCAGCCTCCGCCAGATAGCGCTTCCGGCCTTCGGCCCGTCGGTGCTGTACGGCATCGGCATGGGCGCCATCACCCCGGTGATCGCGCTGCGGGCCCACGACCTCGGTGCCAGCTTCGCGGTGGCGGCCCTGGTGACCACCGTCGTCGGATTCGCCTCGCTGCTGACCAACCTGCCGGCGTCGTCCCTCACGGCACGGTTCGGCGAACGAAGCGCGCTGGTGGCGGCAGCCATCTGGGCGATGGCGGCGATGGTGCTCGGGGCCACCGCCACCAGTTTGCCGCTCTTCGCCGCGGCCATCTTCATGGTGGGCATGGCCGGGTCCGTGTTCAACCTGGCCCGGCAGTCCTACCTGACCGCGGCCGTGCCGCACCACCTGCGCGCCCGCGCCATGTCCACCCTCGGAGGGACCCACCGGATCGGCATCTTCGCCGGCCCGTTCCTGGCCGCGGCGGCCATTGCGCTGGGCGGCATCCCCGCGGCGTTTTGGCTCGGTGCCGTGACCATGGTGCTGGCGGCGGCGCTCTCGCTGACCGTGCCCGACTTCGAATCGGCGACGACGGCGGTTCCGGGCGCGCCGCCGGTGACCATCCGCAGCATCTACACGCGTCACTGGCGGACCTTCGCCACGGTTGGCATCGGAGTGATGCTGGTCGGTGCCGTCCGCGCCTCCCGGCAGGCGGTGTTGCCGCTCTGGGCCGAAAACCTGGGCCTGGATGCCTCGGCGGCGTCGCTGATTTACGGTATGTCCGGCGCCGTCGAAATGCTGTTGTTCTACCCGGCCGGCAAGCTCATGGACGTGAAAGGCCGGATCTGGACGGCGGTGCCCTGCATGATCATCATGGCGGCGGGCCTGATCTGGATCCCGTTCACCACCGGCTTCACCGCGCTGCTGCTCGCCGCGCTGCTGATGGGCGTGGGGAACGGAATGGGCTCCGGGATTGTGATGACGCTCGGCGCCGATCATGCTCCGCCAGCAGGACGGCCGCAGTTCCTGGGCCTGTGGCGACTGGTCACCGACACCGGCACCATGGGCGGCCCGGCCCTGCTCAGCGCCGTCACCGCACTCGTGTCGCTCTCCGTGGGGATATGGACGACGGCGGGGCTCGCCGTCCTGGGCGCGGTGGCCTTGGGCTACTGGATTCCGCGGGTGCCGCAGACAACCAAGAATCAGCAACTCAGCTCAAAGTAGCGGCGGTTTAGGTACCTGTCAGTGCCTGCGCGACTGGATGCCGAACAGCCAGGTCAGCAGGGCGCTGAGCAGCATGCCGGTGCCCGTGATCAGGCCCATCCCGGCCCAGAAGAAGAACGGGATGGTTCCGTCGCCGGGCACCGCGGCGGGACCGAGCCGCTGGACCAGCAGATACAGGCCGGCGGCCATGCCGAGCCCCAGCACGGCCAGCAACCAGCACAGCCGCGGCCACCAAACCGAGGCAGCCCAGAAACTTCCGTAGCCTGACCAGACGTTCCAGTCGTTGCCGTGCCGCAGCACTACCGGGCCGGCAGCCAAGACCCAGAAACCGGCCACCAGGAAGGCTGCTACGACATCGGAAGGCCGGTGCCAGCCGTTGATCAGGGTGGCAGCCCCGGCCAGCACGGCGTACAAGCCACCGGCTGCCGCAGCGAACGGACGCCAGCGGGGCGAAACGACCAGGAAGACGGCCAGGGCCGCAGCAGCGGCGATGGTCGTGTGCCCGGACGGCAACGAATTGTGCTCCAATGTTGGCACGCCACGGTCGGGCCGGTCGAGGATGACGTTCTTGAGGATCCACGTGGTGGCCGCCGACGCCGCGACCACACCGACGCCGATCGCAGCGGAGACCCACCGCCGTCGTACTAAGGCCACCACCAGCAGCACGGCGGCTGCCACCGCCACTGAAACATCCGGCAGCAGGTCCAGGAAGTCCAGGAACACGCCCCGGCCCAGCCGCCAGCCGGACTCCGCTTCTGCCCAGGCTGATTCATCCGCGAACTGCCCGGTGGTGGTCCGAACGAAGGCGTAGTAGTTCAGCGCAAACGCGCCCGCGCACAACAGCGCGCCCAGCCAGAAAAGGCCAGGAGCGTGCGCTGCCGGACGGCGGGAGGCGGTCCGGGGGCGGAAGCTGGATCGCTGCGAAGTCATCGATTCTAGGGTGCCACACAATGCTGGCAGCATCCGGGAAGGGGCCGCCAGCCGTACAGTGGACTCGATGATACCGCACCAGCTTCCTGACCTTTCCGGGCGCCACGATCTGCCCGAGCTTGCCGATCTGCTGGCCACAGCACGGGTAGTTTCCCTGCCGATGAAGGTCCGCTTCCGCGGCGTGATGGAGCGTGAAGTGCTGCTGCTGGAAGGCCCGGCGGGATGGGCGGAATTCTCGCCTTTTCCTGAGTACGACGACGCCGAGGCCGCCGCCTGGCTGGCCGCTGCGGTGGAGGCGGGCTGGCAGGGCTTCCCCGCGCCGGTCCGCGACAGCGTTCCGGTCAATGCCACAGTTCCCGCGGTGGCGCCGGACCAGGTGTCCGGGGTGCTGGCCCGCTACGACGGGGCGCAGACGGTGAAGGTCAAGGTTGCCGAGACCGGCCAGGACATCGCCCAGGATGTGGCACGGGTCGCGGCCGTGCGCGCCGCTGCTCCCGACGCCGTGCTGCGGGTGGATGCCAACGGCGGCTGGGACGTTGCGGCGGCCGTTGATGCGCTGACCAGACTGGCCGAGTACTCGCTGGAGTACGCAGAGCAACCGGTGCCGGACATCGCCGGGCTGCGGGCCGTGCGGACTGAGCTGCGCCGGCGCGGTATCGACACGCCCATCGCGGCGGACGAAAGCGTGCGCAAGGCCTCCGACCCGCTGCGGGTGGCCCGCGAAGAGGCAGCGGACCTGATTGTGGTCAAGGTGCAGCCGCTGGGCGGAGTGCGCCGGGCACTGGACATCGTCGCCCAGGCCGGACTCCCCGCCGTCGTCAGCTCTGCCTTGGATTCCTCGGTGGGGATCCGCGCCGGCGTGGCCCTGGCCGCGGCACTGCCGGACCTGCCGTACGCCTGCGGCTTGGCCACGGTGTCCCTGATGGGCGGCGACATCACCGCTCAGTCGCTGGTGCCGGTGGCCGGACGGCTGCCGGTGCGAGAGGTGGTGCCAGATCCGGTGCTGCTGGATCGCTTTGCCGCGCCGGCGGACCGTCGGCAATGGTGGCTGGACCGCCTGACGCGGACCTACCGGCTGCTGGAGGCGTGATCCAGCGGCGCCTTCAACTCCTCGGGCGCCACTCGTCAACTGACAGAGGTCCATCCTTCCTCGTCCGGGTCGATCCTTCCTCGTCCGGGTCGATCCTTCCTCGTCCGGGTCGATCCTTCAGGTGCTCTCTGGGCCCTTTTTCACTGGGAAAACTGTCCGAGCCAGCCGATAGCGTGAATACATGGACAGCGAGGGCATTGAGCTTCAGCTGCCGGTTCCGGGTCAGGGACTGGTGATGGACCTTGGTGTCACGGCGCATCCGGACAGCTCGTTGCTGGAGGCCCTGTTGCAGCAGGTTCTGGCGGATGCCCTGCTGCGGCGCTACGGCTTCTCGCCGGGCGGGGTGGGAGGCTTCTCCACGGGCGTTGAAACCGCCGATAAAGTCGATTCTCTCTCGCCGGTGGACCGGGAGGATCCGTCAATACCGGAGGATGGCGCGGGTGTACCGGATGAGTTGGCTGGCCTGCTCGCCGTAGTGGATCCCAGGGCGTTGGACGATGCGCAGGCGATCGATTATCTAAAGGCTGCAGCGCGGGTGGAAGCTTGGGTGCAGTCCTGCCAGGTACAGGCGCTGAACCGCTTCGCGCTGCTGCGGTCGGGGCAGCGCGGGGATCGAGACCCGGAAGGCTTTTCCAGGTTCGCGCCGCAGGAAATTTCGGCGCACTTATCCACCGGAGACGCCGCAGCGAGGGTCATGCTCGCCGACGCCCGTCACATCTGCTCGAACCTGCCGGGAACGCTCGGCGCCATGAGCCGCGGTGATCTGGATCTGGCGCGGGCGAAAGCCGTGGCCAGGGGCTCCGCCGACCTGCCGGCGGAATGCCTCGAAGACTTCGAAGCCGCCGTGCTGCCAGGCGCCGGGGACATCACTTTGGAATCCGTGAGGTCCCGGGCCCGGAGAACGCGCGACCGCCTGCATCCGGAGGCGTTATCGGAGCGTCACCGGCGGGCGAACGAGTCCCGGGACGTGCAGTTGACCGATCAGGACGACGGCATGGCCGAACTGTGGATCCGTATGAGCGCTGACAAGGCCCATCTTGTCTTCGACCGGGTCCAGTCCACCGCCCGTTCCCTCCAAGGTCCCGGAGAAGAACGGACCCTGCCGCAGTTGCGGGCCGATGTGTTCTCCGATCTCCTGCTGTCCGGAGCGGTCCCGACTGCTGCAGCGGTTGCGCCGACGGACCAGACTGACGGACAGGATCCGGCACTTGCTGCAGGCGCGAGCGTGCTTCCTGAACCGGCACGGAGAAGGTCAGGCAGCGCAGGGCCGGGGATGCTGGTCACGATGCCGCTGACTACGCTGCTTGGGCTGAGCGAGGAGCCTGGAGACCTGGCCGGGCACGGACCGATTCCGCCGGACATGGGCCGGAAGCTCGCCCAGTTGGCGAAATCCTGGTTGCTGGTACTCACCGATGACCACGGCCGAGCCGTCGCCGCGGCCCGGAAGCTACGGACTCCGCCCGAATGGTTGAAACGGCTCGTCCGCATACGGGACCGGCACTGTCGGTTCCCCGGCTGCCGCCGGGCTGCGCCATACTGCGAGATTGATCATGTCATCGCGTGGGACGACGGCGGGTTGACGGTTCTGGAGAACCTGCAATGCCTCTGCGCAGCACATTTTGCGGCGAAGACAGCCGGTGAATCAAGCGCAGTGGCGGGCCCGAACGGTGAGATCACGTGGACCACGCGTACAGGCCACCGCAAGACTACGTCCCCGGATGATGACTGGGACACGCTCCTGCCAGGCACAGTTGGCGCGGCAGGCGAAAGCGAAGCCGGGGACGGGAAGCCCAAACGTACCCGCATCGAACTGCCCGACGATGAGGACATCGACCCCAACGCGCCGCCGCCGTTCTGACACTGGCGTTGTATCGCGCCTCAAGGCTGCTTCCGGGGAAAATCCGTAAGCAAAGGGTGACGCCTTTCGCCCACTGTTGGCCAAAAATTCACCTGCGCTCGATCTGCCGGTCGACTTCCATCGAAACGATAAAGCAGGGAACCGACAGATTGTACGTGGAAGGCGAATACCGTGACCGATACCAAGAAGCGCTACCTGCCCATGCTGGGCCATGTGTCCGGAAAGCGGAGCGCCGTGACCTGCGCGCTCAAGTGCGACAACGCCTGCGCCAAGGGCGTGTGCAACACCTCTGAGAACAACTACTTCCGGGACATCGTCTCGGCCGAGTATTCCCGACGCCGGATGATGGGACTGGGCGGTGCAGGTGCGCTGGCGCTGATGTTCGGCGGGGGAGCAGCCGCCGAGGCACAGGTCGGGCTCTCCCCGGCGGCCAAGGCCGGGAAGCGGCCGGGAAACCGCAGCAAGCTGAAGTTCGACGGCATCAACGCCGTGCCGAACAACGTGGACGACGTCGTCATCCCCAGGGGCTACAACTGGGACCCGGTGATCCGCTGGGGCGACCCGCTGTTCCATGACACCCCGGAGTTCGACCCGGAGAACCAGACGAAGAAGTCCCAGTCGGGCCAGTTCGGCTACAACAACGACTACCTGGACATCATTGAGATTCCGGGCAGCAACGGCAAGCGCGCGGTGCTGTTCGCCAACCACGAATACACCAACGAGGGCATCATGTTCCCGCCGGACATGCCGGTCGAACGCCAGCGCGAGGTGGCGATGGCCGCGCACGGTCTGTCCGTGGTGGAGCTGGAGCGCAAGGGCAAGGGCCAGCCCTGGCGCTACATCCGCGGCGCGCAGCTGAACCGGCGCTTCCTGATGGACACCGAATACGAACTGACCGGCCCGGCAGCCGGCTCGGACCTGCTCAAGACGCAGGCCGACCCCACCGGCCGGCGCGTCCTCGGCACGCTGAACAACTGCGCCGGCGGCACCACGCCCTGGGGCACCATCCTGTCGGGCGAAGAGAACTTCAACCAGTACTTCAAAGTGTCGGCCCCGGCCGCCGAGCAGCGCCGTTACGGGCTCACATCGGCCAACCCGTCGCGGGGCTGGCACATCCCGGAACCCCGCTTCGACACCGACCGCCCCGAAGGAAGGAACGAGGACAACCGGTTCGGCTGGATTGTGGAGGTCGATCCGTTCGATCCCACGTCCACCCCGCGCAAGCACACCGCCCTGGGCCGCTTCAAGCACGAGGGCGCCAACGTGACCATCGCTGCCTCCGGCCACGCGGTGTCCTACTCCGGCGACGATGAGCGCTTCGACTACCTGTACAAGTTCGTCTCCAAGGGTAAATACCGCGAGGGCGACAAGAAGCACAACATGACGCTGCTGACCGAGGGCGACCTGTTTGTGGCCAGCTTCAAGGGCAACTCGCCGCAGAACCAGATCGACGGTTCCGGCGTGCTGCCCTCCGACGGCGCGTTCGACGGAACCGGGCACTGGATTCAGCTGACCCGCGACGGCAAGTCCCTGGTGCCGGGCATGGGCATCGATCAGGTGCTGGTTTACACCCGCCTGGCAGCCGACGCGATGGGCGCCACCAAGATGGACCGCCCGGAGGATGTGGAGATCAACCCGGCCACCGGCAAGATCTACATGGCATGCACCAACAACACCTCCCGCACCCGCGCCCAGGCGGACGAGCCGAACCCGCGGGCGAACAACCGCCACGGCCACATCGTCGAAATGACCGAAACCGGCGATCAGACCTCTACCGAATTCACCTGGAGTCTGATCTTGGTGGCCGGCGATCCCGCCGTGGACCAGTCCGTCTACTTCAGTGGCTACCCGGCGGACCAGGTGCAGCCGATCTCCTGCCCGGACAACCTGGCCTTCGACTCCGCCGGCAACCTGTGGGTCTCCACCGACGGCCAGCCGGGCACCATCCAGCGCAACGATGCCCTCTTCCGCGTCACGCTGGACGGACAGGAACGCGGCAAGGTGGAGCAGTTCATGGCCGTCCCGATCGATGCCGAGACCTGCGGCCCGCTGATTCACGACGACGATGGGCTGGTTTTCGTCGCAGTGCAGCACCCGGGCGAGGACGGCAGCTGGGGCGCCCAGCGCTCGCTGTTCCCGGACTATGTCCAGGAAGGCCGCCGTGCCAAGCGGGGCGACGCCGCACTGCCGCGCCCGGCCGTGATCCAGATGTTCAAGGGCAAGAACGGGCACGTGAAGCGCTAGCCCGGAAGCGCCGGCACGTGAAGCGCTAGCCCGGAAGCGCCAGCCCGGCACAGTTGTCGCGACAGGAGCCAACAGACGGCCATGTCCACCCGGACATGGCCGTCTGCTTACCATGAGGGGGTGACTGCGCAGCTGAGCTCGATGGAAGCCGCCCGACTGGCCGTGGAGGCCTTGGTCTGGGGCGGCGTGCGCGACGTCGTCGTTGCCCCCGGATCGCGGAGCGCTCCGTTGGCGTATGCGCTCGCCGAGGCGGAGACCCGGGGCGAATTGCGGCTGCATGTCCGGATCGACGAGCGCGGGGCGGCCTTCACCGCGCTTGGCCTGTCGCTGGGTTCGGTGCGTCCGGTCCCGGTTGTCACGACGTCCGGGACCGCCGTAGGGGAGCTGCTGCCGGCGGTGATGGAGGCCAACCACGCCGGAGTGGAGCTGCTGGTGATCTCCGCCGACAGGCCGGAGGAAATGCGCGGGACCGGTGCAAACCAAACCACGGTCCAACCTGGCCTCTTCGGTATCCACGTGCGCTCCGCCGTCGACATTCCGGCTGGTGATGACCCTACCGATGCCATCCGCACCAGCCTGCTCCGAGCTAAAGGCATCCCGTTGCCTCCGGCGCTGGACGACCTTCGCGCGATCGCAGCCACGCCTTCGCCAGGCCAGCACACTGCACCGGCCGATCTGGGTCCGCACCAGGGCACGGTGGGGCCGGTGCATATTAATTTGCCGTTCCGGGATCCGCTGTTCCCGGAGGCAGCGGAACCAAGTCCTGGATCCCCGGGCGTCGTGGCGCCGGAGACGGGCGTGGAGGAACCCGGCTGGAGCATCAACTGGCCGGTAAGTCTGGCCGAACCGGCCGTGCACGCCACCGACGAACACCGCACCGTGGTGGTCGCCGGTCATGGTGCCGGAGCCATGGCTGAAGCCTTTGCCCGCGCCCACCGTCTGCCCCTGTTGGCGGAACCCTCCTCCAACGCGCGCTTCGGTCCGAACGCCATTGGGCCCTACCGCATGCTGCTGGGCCACTTCGGAACGCAAGTCGAGCGCGCTGTGGTCTTTGGCCGGCCCACGCTGTCGCGTCCTGTTGCCGCGCTGCTGGCGCGCGAGGACGTGCAAACCGCGTTGTTCCAGCCCGAACCGGTCGCCTGGTACGAGCCGGGGCGCCGGCGCGAACGCGTCATCTCCGAGCCGGAGGACCTGTCTCTTTTCGCTGGTTCGGGTCCGGAGGGCTGGCTGCAGGCATGGCGACGGGCAGCCGGCGCCGCCGATGTTGCCCTGATCCATCTACTGGACGCCGAACCGGGCCTGACCGGGCTGCGGGTGGGACGGTCGGTATGGCTGAATACCCGAGGCCGGCTGGTGCTGGGTTCCTCCAACCCCATCCGCGACGTGGACCTGGCCGGCACACCCATCGATATTCCGGATGCCTTCGTGTACGCCAACCGCGGACTGGCAGGCATCGACGGCACGGTGGCCACGGCGTCGGGCATCGCACTCGGAACGAAAAGCGCAACCAGGGCGCTTATGGGCGACCTGACCTTCCTGCACGACGCCGGATCGCTGCTGCTCGGACCGGGGGAGCCCGAGCCCGACCTGCAGATCGTGGTGCTCAACGATTCCGGCGGCGGGATCTTCTCGACCCTGGAACACGGGAAGGTGGGGGAGCAGACGTCCTACACGTCCGCCGTCGAGCGCCTCTTCGGCACCCCGCACCGGGCGGATCTTGCCTCGCTGGCGGCCGGCTACGGAGTCCAGCATCGGCTGGTCAAGGACGCCGACGAGCTGGACACTGTGCTGTCCGAACCGGTGGCCGGGCGGAGCGTGGTGGAAGTCCGGACCGACCGAAGCAGGCTGCGCAGCCTCCACGCAGAAGTGGCGGCCGCCATTGCGACCGCCACTGCCACGCTATGAAGTTGAGCCATTGGCTTGAGCCCTGGGGCTGAGCCGGGTTAGAGGACCTTCGAGAGGAACGCCTTGGTGCGTTCGTGCTGCGGGTTGCCCAAAACGTCCTCGGGCTTGCCCTGCTCCACCACCACGCCGCCGTCCATGAAGACCACACGGTCGCCGACCTCGCGGGCGAAGCCCATTTCGTGCGTCACCACCATCATGGTCATGCCTTCGTCCGCCAGTTGGCGCATCACAGCCAAAACGTCGCCCACCAGTTCCGGGTCCAGTGCGGACGTGGGCTCGTCGAAGAGCATCATGTCCGGGTTCATGGACAGTGCCCGGGCGATGGCGACGCGCTGCTGCTGGCCGCCGGAGAGCTGGGCAGGATAGGCGTTCTCGCGGTTGGCCAGTCCCACCTTCTCCAAGTTCTTCCGGGCGACGTCCATCGCCTCGTCCTTGCCGCGTCTCTTGGCCCGGCGCTGGGCCAGCGTGAGGTTGCCCAGGACGTTCAGGTGCGGGAACAGGTTGAACTGCTGGAACACCATGCCGATCCGGGTCCGGATCTTGTCCAGGTCCGTCTCCGGGTCGGTGATATCCACGCCTTCCACCAGGATGGTGCCGCTGGTGGGCTCTTCCAGTCGGTTCACACAGCGCAGCAGCGTGGACTTGCCGGAACCGGACGGTCCGATCACGCAGACAACTTCGCCTTGGTTCACGTGGAAGTCGATGCCCTTGAGCACCTCGTTGCTGCCAAAGTTCTTGTAGAGGTCCTTGACCTGGATGGCGGGTGCGTCCTGGCGCAAAGATTGTTCAGTCATGGGTTACCGGCTCCTCTTGTTGCGCTTCTCCAGCCGGGCCACCAGCTGGGTCAGCGGCAAGGTAATGATCAGGTACATGAGGGCAGCGGCAACCAAAGGAGTGGCGTTGGCGAACTGGGACACGCCGTCGCGCGCAAAGGTCGTGAGCTCCCGTTGTTCCAGCGCCATGCCGGCAATGAAGAGCAGCGAGGTGTCCTTGATCAGGATGACCAGCTCGTTGGTCAGCGGCGGGGTGACGATCCGGACCGCCTGCGGCAGCACTACGGAGACCATGGTCCAGCTGGGGTTCATGCCCAGAGAACGCGCAGCTTCACGCTGGCCTGAAGGAACGGCTTCGATGCCGGCGCGGATGGTCTCGGCCATATAGGCGGCCGAGACGACGATCAGGGCGATGAGGCCAGCACCCGCGCTGCCACCCGGCGGACGCCACTGGAAAGCGATCGGGACCGCGAAGGCGAAGCCGAAGATCACCAAAAGAGCAGGCAGGCCACGGAACAGTTCGATATAAGCGGTTGCCACCCACCGGTAGGGAGCCACCGGTGAGAGCTTCATCAGCGCCAGGGCCAGCCCCAGGAGCAGGCCTCCGATGAAGGCGATGACCGTGTAGATGATCGTGTTTTTTGCTGCGGTGGTGATGATCGCCGGGAATTGATCGCGGAAAATCTCCGGGTTCAGGAAGTTCGTCCGAATCGCTTCCCAATCAGCGACCAGGACGACGGCGGCGACGGCGGCAATGAAGATGGCGTAGAGGACCCCGCGGAAAAGTCGGCGGCGGGTCGAAGGTTTCACTGGTGGTGCCTTCCAGCTGTAAGTCGGCGGCCCCCGTTTCCTACACTGCGGCAGGGGAACGGGGGCCGGAGGGGCGTGCTACTCGGTGAAGTACTTGTCGTAGATTTCCTTGTACTTGCCGTCGTCACGCAGCGTCTTGAGGGCATCGTTGACGGCCGAGATCAGCGCCTCGGAACCTTCCTTCTTCGCCGCGAAGCCATAGGCCTCGTCGGTCTTGTACTCCTGCACCACGGTGAACTTGCCGTCCTTGGTGTGGCCGATGTTCACCGGCAGGTCCTGAAGCAGAGCGTCGACCTGGCCGGCCTGGATGGCCTGGTACATTTCGGCATCGGACGGGAAAGCAACAACATCCGCGTTGCTGGGTGCGTTCTTGCGAGTGTAGGACTCGCCGGTGGTGCCCTGCTGGACCCCTACCTTCTTGCCGCCCAAGTCCTCGATGGACTTGATGTCCGAGCCCTTCGGAACCAGCAGCGACTGCAGCGAGTCATAGTAGGGATCGGAGAAGGTGAGGTTCTTCTTGCGGTCCTCGGTGATGGTCATAGCGCTGGCTGCCAGATCGCACTGGCCGGCGGCCAAGGTGACACCGGACTGCAGGGCGTCGAAGCCCACGTCCTTGATAGCCACCTGAAGGCCCATTTCGGACGAGATCTCCTTGACCAAGTCCATGTCGAAGCCGGTGTACTCACCATTCTTTTCGAACTCGAACGGCGGGTAGGGGATGTCGGAGCAGACGGTCAGCGTGCCGGCCTGAACCAAGGGCAGATCGCTGCCCGCGCCGCTGGCGCTGCCGGTGCCGCCGCTGCTGCCAGCGTTGTCCGAACCGCCGCAGGCGGTCAAAGCGAGTGCCGCGACGGCCAGGAGGGAGAGCCCCTGGACCGCCTTGGATGCCTTTTTGCGCATAGTTACTACCTTTGTCTCGTTGGAAATCCGGCTTAAGTGTAACGGGAACACATCCGGCACAAGTGATATGCACCACAGGCTACATTGATTGCCTATTGGGAAACAGTAATTATGCCGGAATGTCGGTGATTAGTTATCGGCGCAAGCCCAGCGCCTCGATCATTGGCCGGAACTTCGCCCAGGTTTCTGCCAGTTCGGCCTGCGGGTCGGAGCCATCCACGACGCCGCATCCGGCATAGAGCCGGACCTGCTGCGGGCTTTCGACAACGGCGCCGCGGAGAGCGATTCCCCATTCACCGTTGCCGGCAGCATCGGTCCAGCCGACCGGGCCGGCGTAGGGCCCGCGGTCCATTTGCTCCAGTTCGCGGATCAGCGCTCCGGCAACCTCGGTAGGAGTGCCGCAGACGGCTGCCGTGGGGTGCACGGCTTCGGCCAGCTCCAACGACGACGGCGGCTGCCCGGCATCCTGTGCCAGCTCGGCCGAGACATCCGAGGCCAGGTGCCACACATTGGGCAGTTCCAGCACGAACGGCTCGCTGTGCGAGGTCATGGCGGTGGTGAACGGTTCCAGCTTGCGGGTGAGCGAGTCGATCGCGATTTGGTGCTCGTGCCGTTGCTTTTCCGAGCCCGCCAGCACCCGCTGGGCGTATTCGGTGTCCGACTCGCCGGAATGGTTCTGCGTCCGTGAGCGGTCCAGGGTTCCGGCCAGCACGCGGGCCCGGGCCACGTTGTTTTCGACCTTGATCAGCATTTCCGGAGTGGAACCGATGAGTCCGTCCACGGAATAGGTCCAGCAGTCCGTGTACCGTGCCGCCAGTTCGCGCAGCACCTGCGCGGTGGCGATGGGGGTGGCCAGGTGCGCCACCACGTCGCGGGCCACCACGAGTTTGCTCAGGTGCCCGGCCTGGATCCGCTTAACACCAGCGGCCACGGCATCCATGTAGGCCTGCTCGGAGACCTGTCCCGGCACCAGCGAGTCGGCCGGATCCGGACTGCGTTCGGCCGAGATCTCTTCCATCCACGCGGCCAGCGCGGCCTCGGCTGTCGCGGCACTGAGGTGGGCATCGCCGTCGTACGTGAGATAGGTGAGCCACGCGCGGTCCCCATCCAGGCCCACCAGCACCTCCGGCACCACCAGCCGGGAGCTGTGGGCCGAGGTGTAGGAGAACGCGAAGGAGCCGAAGGCGACCGCTCCGGTGCCCGGTCCACCTACCTGGTTGTCAATGTCCGCGCCGGCCTGAATGCCGCGCCACCACGCAGCAGCCTGTTGGAAGCGGTCCGGCCCGCTGGCCGTGAATCGCGCAGCCTCGCCGAAGCCGGCCAAACCGCCCTCTCGGCGCACCCAGCAGAGCACGTCGTCTCGCACCAGATACTCCAACAGCCCCTGGGTATCGGGGACCGCGGGCCACTCAACCGTAATGCCGCGCAGCGTGCCCGTGGGCGATTGGTCCGCTGCCTCGGGCGCCGTGCCGACGGCAGCGGCGGCCGGCCGGGTTCCGGGCAGGCCGGATGAGGGGGAGAGCGCGGAGGTCATGGACATTAAGCCTACTCTGCCCCGCGGGGAACGCCGTCCGCGCGGGGGAGCGCCGGCCCTTCACGAACATGGCCGCGCGGGGAATGCCGGCCCTTCGCGAATCCGGCCGCGCCGGGAACGGCGCCCGCGCGCGCCCGGGTTCGCGGCCGGGCGCCGGTCTTTGAGACAATGAAGCGGTGAATCGTGCATCGCTGGAGAAGCGCCCGGATGAAGTAGCTGCCATGTTCGATGACGTGGCGCCGAAATACGACCTGGTCAACGATGTGCTGTCGATGGGGCAGACCCGCCGGTGGCGCCGGATCGTGGTGGATGCGGTGGACGCCGAGCGTGGCCAGAAGGTCCTGGACCTGGCTGCCGGAACCGGCACCTCCAGCGAGCCGTATGCCGACGCCGGCATCCATGTAGTGGCGTGTGATTTCTCGCTGGGCATGCTGCGGGTGGGCAAGCGCCGCCGCCCGGACATCGATTTTGTCGCCGGGGACGCCACCAGCCTGCCCTTCGCGGACAACTCCTTCGACGCGGTGACCATTTCCTTCGGCCTGCGCAACGTCAGCGATCCGAAGTTGGCGCTGCGCGAGATGCTGCGCGTCACCAAGCCCGGCGGCCGGATGGTGATCGCCGAGTTCTCGCAGCCGACCTTCGCGCCGTGGCGGACCGTGTACACCGAGTACCTGATGCGCGCGCTGCCGGCGATCGCGTCCAAGATCTCGTCCAATCCGGACTCCTACGTCTACCTGGCTGAGTCCATCCGCGCCTGGCCGAACCAGGACCAGTTGGCCGAGTGGATAACCGGCGAAGGCTGGCACGACGTGGCTTACCGCAACCTCACCGGAGGCATCGTCGCCGTGCACCGGGCCACGAAGCCCGGCCGCCCGGATGCCGCCAACACCGGGGCGCAGGCTGCGCTGAAGCGCCAGAGCAGCCGGCGCACCCTGTAGCCATGTCAGTTCTGATAGTTGGGGCCGGCCCGGCCGGAGCCACCGCCGCGTACTACCTGGCCGCCGCCGGCGTCGACGTGACGGTGCTGGAAAAGACCGCCTTCCCGCGCGAAAAGGTCTGCGGCGACGGCCTGACGCCGCGTGCGGTGCGCGAGGTGCAGCTGCTGGGCCTGCCGCACGAGGAAGCAGCCGGATGGCGCCGGAACCGTGGGCTGCGGCTGATTGCCGGCGGCCGGCAGCTTGAGCTGCCCTGGCCGGAGCTGAGCGACTTCCCGGACTACGGCCTGATCCGCACCCGGCTCGGCTTTGACGAGGCACTCGCCCGGCATGCCGAGTCCGCCGGCGCCGTGGTGCTGGAACGCCATTCTGTCTCCACCGCTCTGCGGGACGACGCCGGACGGGTCATCGGTGTGCGCGCCAACCTGCTGGAAGAGCGCGGCCGCAAGACCGGCGAGACCAAGGACTTCTTCGCCGACGTGGTGCTCGCCGCCGACGGCAACTCCACCCGCACGGCGCTGAGCTTGGGCATCGAGAAGCGCGACGACCGGCCGCTGGGCGTGGCCGTGCGCACCTACTTCAACTCTCCCCGGCACGACGACGAATGGATGGAAGGCTGGCTGGAACTGCCCGACGCCGCCGGGAATCCGCTGCCCGGCTATGGCTGGGTGTTCGGCGTGGGCGACGGTACCTCCAATGTGGGCCTGGGCATCCTGAACTCGTCCAAGTCCTTCGGCAAGCTGGACTACAAGCAAGTGCTCCGCGAATGGACCGCCGGAATGCCCGCGGACTGGGGCTTCACCCAGGAGAACCAGGTCGGCGAGATCCGCGGCGCCGCCCTGCCGATGGGCTTCAACCGCACGCCGCATTACAGTCCCGGACTGCTCCTCCTGGGCGACGCCGGCGGGATGGTCAGCCCCTTTAACGGCGAGGGCATCTCCTACGCGATGGAGTCCGCCCGCTACGCCGCAGAGCTGATTGCCGACGCCCACGCCCGCTTGGCCGGAACCGGCGGCCAGTTGCTCAGCAGGTCCGGCTTCGACGCAGCGCTGTCCACCTACCCAGGCATCATCCGCGGCCATTGGGGCAGCCACTTCACCTTGGGCCGGATCTTCGCCCAGCTGATCGGCAAACCCGCCATCATGAAACTGGCGCTCCGCACCGGAATGCCGGTCCCGCCGCTGATGCGCTTTGTGGTGCGGATGCTGGCCAACCTGACCGACTCAGGCGGCAAGGGATTTGAGGATAGAGTTATTCATCTGCTGGAGCAGCTCACGCCGCCGGCATCCAACCAGACTGGCGGCAACAAGCCGGCCAGCCACACCGCCCCGACGATTAGTTAGTGTTGAACCGTGACTGACGCTAAACCGAGTTGGACTCCTGCCGGCCAGAACCCGCCGGAGTCGCCGGAGCTGGATACAGCAACCGCCGCCCTTGCCACCACCTTGAACTTGCCTGCCGGGTTCGACCCGGTGGCCCAAGACGCCGTGCTCGGTCCCGAGGTCTCCACCGCCCTGGCCCGGGTGGAGAAGCAGCTGCGTGCAGCCATAGCGCATTCCGATCCGTTCGCCGATGCCACCAGCCGTCACCTGGTAGAAGCCGGCGGTAAGCGGATCCGCCCGCTGCTGACCATCCTGGCCTCGCAGTTGGGCAACGGTTCGGTCCCCGAGGTGGTGCAGGCCGCCGTCGTGGTTGAACTGACGCACCTGGCCACGCTCTACCACGACGATGTGATGGACTCCGCACCGTACCGACGGGGCGCCCCGACCGCGCACGAAGTATGGGGCAACCAAGTGGCCATCCTGGCTGGCGACCTGATCTTCGCCCGCGCCTCGCTGCTGGTCTCCCAGCTGGGTCCGGAGGCCGTGGGCATCCAGGCCCGGACGTTTGAACGGCTCTGCCTGGGCCAGCTGCACGAAACCGTCGGACCGCGCGACGACGAGGACCCGGTGGAGCACTACTTGTCCGTGATCGCGGACAAGACCGCCTCGCTGATCGCCACCTCCGGCCAGCTGGGCGCCATGTTCTCCGGCGCCGGCGAGCAGGCGGTCAACGTGATGCTGGAATACGGCGAGAAAGTGGGCGTTGCCTTCCAGTTGGCGGACGACGTCATCGACGTGACCGGACTCAAGGCGAAGTCAGGCAAGACTCCGGGAACCGACCTGCGCGAGGGTGTGCCCACGTTGCCGGTGCTCCTGCTGCGCAAGGCCGCGGCCGACGGCGATGCTTCCGCCGCCTCCGTGCTGGCGCTGGTGGAGGCAGACCTGACCTCCGACGAAGCCCTGGCCGAGGCCGTCACCGCACTGCGTGGACACCCGGTCACCGCGAAGGCCTGGTCCATCGCCGGCGAATGGGCCGACGCCGCCAAGGCGTCCCTGGAGCCGCTGCCGGAGAGCACGGTGAAGTTCGCGCTGACGGCCTTCGCCGAAGCCGTCGTGGACCGCGAGGTCTAAGCGGTGCAGCGCACTGACCTGCCGGTGAGTGTGCGGTCGAGCCGATGAGCACCGGCACGGTGCTGGTCGGTTTCGGCGTGGCTCTGGTGGCAGAAGCCCGCTAGCTAGTCTTCTTCCTCGTCCCCGAAGACCCAATCGAACATGTCGAAGACGAACTCGCTGAAGGTGGCTTCTTCGCTCTTCCAGCGCGGCTGCGGGCCGTTCGTTCGGATCCAGACAATGGGGTCCGGCACGTCCAGGTGCTCGGACTTGAAACCCCAGTTCGCTTCTTCGTCCATCTCGTCCAAGAACAGCAGGTAGCCGTCCTCGATCTCGAGCTCATCCGGGTCGAAGAAGAAATCGTGGGCTTCCATCAAGTCCTCGCAGCCGCCGAGCGCGTGGTAGAACTCCACCAGCGCCTGCGGAACCTGGAATTTGTGCTCGCCCAGCAGGCCCTCCAGGTCGTCATAGGAGATGCCGTCGTCTTCGGTCCACGTCCGGTCCAGGTACTTGGGCACGAGCGCACGGAACTTGTCCACGAACATTTCAGGCATGGTTTCTCCCTGGAACGGTTGGTTGGCGGGCTTGAATACCATCCTATGGGGCGGCACCGATTGGCTCGAACCGATGACGACGACGGCGGCGCGTCGGTCCCGGCGGATCGCCGGGAGCGACCGGACGCAATAGTGCTGCGGTGCGTCAGTCCCGGCGGCGGGTGGCCAGGCCGGGGTAGTCGATCACGATGCCGTCAGAGTCCACCTCAATTTCGGCACTGAAGTCCCCGGAACTGAAGGTAACAGCGGCCGTGCCGCTGCCGTCGTCGTACGCGCGGCAGCCGCTGTAGATCTGTTGCCGGCCGAGGACCCGCAGGCTCGGCATCTCCACCCACGCCACCGTCAGCTCCGCGGCGGATTCGGCGTCGTGGACCAGGCCCAGCCGCAGGATCGGCATGGTGTTAGTGGCCGGACACAGGCCCAGATCGCAGTCCACCGCCCCTGTCAGTGAGACCGGGTCGACGATGCCCGGTTCCGGCAAGTCGGTGTCCCCGGAGATCTTCGTTGCCGCGCTCCAGCTGCCGTCAGTGGCGCGGTCCAACACCAGATACCTGCTCCAGCCCCGGCCGTGGACGGAGACCGTGAGGTTCTCGGTGAACCAATTGCCGGTGGTGGTCAGGGACCAGCTCGCCGCGTAGTCGGCAGTGCGCGAGGCACCGTGGGCGCTGAGCCGCTCGGGTTCCAGATTGATGGTGGCGGTGTCGGCGCGCTGCGGATCGTCGGTTCCCAGCCAGGTCACCGTGCGGCTCTCGTGCGTCTCGTGTCCCATGACCCCCAGCCTTGTGCCTGCGCCCAGTTATGACAAGGGTTCGGGAGCGGGCTCCCGGGCTAGCCTTGCGACCCCGAGTCGGAGCCCAGCCGCCGCACCGCCAGAGCCAGCCACAGGTGCACCCGGTCCGCGGTAAGGGCGGGGTCGTAGCCGGTCAGCTCCACGATCTGGGACAGCCGGTAGCGGACGGAGTTCCGGTGCAGTCCCAGCTCTTCCGCGACGGCGGCTACCGATCCGTTCAGCTCCAGATACGTCTGCAGGGTGGGCAACAGGGCGGCATCATGCGCGGCGTCGAAGTCGGCCAGCGGGTCCAGCGCTTCGGCCGCCAGATCGCTCAGCGGCACGTCTTCGGAGGCCAGCAGAAGGGAGGTCAGCGACAGCCGCTGCGGGACGTTCAGCCGTCCGCCGCGGCCAACGGCTTCCTTCGCCTCGAAGTAGCTCCAGCGCAGGCCGTTCGCCTGGGCATAACTGCCACCCACGCCCACCGTTGCGGTCAGCCCCGCGCGCTGCAGGTAGCTGCTCAGTTCCTCGCCCAGCGATTCACCCGATTCGGCGCCCTGCACCACGAGCACCAGCCGCTCGTCCACGAGACCGGTGACCACGCCATCGAATGCGGCGGGCAGCGGCAAGGTGGGCAGCGCGCGGCGCTGGGCTCCGGCCACCTGCACCATGACCACCACTTGGCGCCGTCCGGCGTCGATCCCCACGTTGCTCAGCCGCAGCGACGCGTCCCCGCCCTGCAGCACGCCGCCCACTACATCAAGCAGCACCTGGCCCACAGCGCGCCGGTCGGCCGCGCGGCGGTGAGCCTGGTTGCTCAGCTCCAGGCTGATCAGGCTTTGCGCGTAGTCCACTATGGCGTTGCGCTCGTAGGGCTCGGCCAGCGCCAGCGTGCAGCGGTCCTTCAGGCCGGTGGCGATCGGGAGCTCGTGCCAACCGGTGCGCCCGCTGCCGGTTCCGTACAGGCGGGTGCCGTACTGGGAAAGCACGACGTCGGTGCCCACCATCGCGGCGAGCTTACGCAACAGCGCGGGGAGGCCGCCACCGCCCAGCAGCGAGGCCGCCAGCGCCTGGTGGTCCTTGAGCAGGTGCTCCAGCCGGTTGTAATGGTCAGCGGATATCGCATCGGCCACCATCTTGCTGATGGCCACGAACGGTGTCTCGTAGGGCACTTCAAAGACCGGCAGTTCAAGTTCGTTGGCTGCCGCCAGCACGCCCTGCGGAACCTTCCGGTGGGTGAGCCCCAAGGCGAAGCCCATGCCGACCGCGCCAGCCTGGTGGACGCGCGCCACGAATTTGCGCTGCGCAGCCGCGGTCGTCTGCCGCAGGCCGGTGGTCAGCACCACCTCGCCTCCGCTCAGGAAGGGCAATGGATCCTCCAGCTCGGTGGAGGCCACCCAGGTGATGGGCGCGTCCGGGTCGCCCTGTGCGGTGCCCACTAGTTTCAGGTGCAGCGAAGGCGAGGCGAGAAGTTTGGCGAGAGTGACAGCCATGCTCCAACTATACGGGTCTCCGTTGTGCAGGTGCACTATGACAGCGAGGGGTATCCGACTGCTCGACCCGGGGGAGGGACCGTGCGCCGGGAGGAATCGTCCGTCTGCAGCCGCCGCGCCGGCGTTCGCGGTTTCCGCCGCTTGGACAGCGCCGTTAGGATTGTCCGCGGCGTAACTGCCGTCACAGCACTGGCATCCCTAACTTTGAGGTCCAATTTATGAGTACCCCTTCACCGCAGGCCGCGCCGGGCGTCAAGCCCAAGCGCGAGATGTGGTCCACCCGCAAGGTGTTCATCCTTGCGGCAATCGGCTCCGCCGTCGGCTTGGGCAACATCTGGCGCTTCCCGTATGTAGCCTACGAAAACGGCGGCGGCGCCTTCATCATTCCCTACCTGGTGGCATTGCTGACGGCCGGCATCCCGCTGCTTTTTCTCGACTACGCCGTGGGGCACCGCCACCGCGGTTCCGCCCCGCTGGCCTACCGCCGGCTGGCCCGCGGCGCCGAAGGACTGGGCTGGTGGCAGGTGGCCATCTGCTTTGTCATCTGCGTCTACTACGCGGTGATCATCGCCTGGGCCGCGATGTACATGATTTTTTCGGTCACCGAGGCGTGGGGTGATGACCCCGCGGGGTTCTTCATGGGCTCCTTCCTGCAGGTGAGTGAGGACGTGAACATCGGCTTCGATTTCGTGCCCATGGTCCTCATCCCGCTGATCATCGTCTGGGTGGTGACTTTGCTGGTGCTGGCCGCCGGCGTGCAGAAGGGAATCGGCCGGGCAAACATCATTTTCCTGCCGCTGCTGCTGATCATGTTCCTGCTCCTGGTGGTCCAGTCGCTGTTCCTGCCCGGTGCCGCTGATGGCCTGAATGCCCTGTTCACTCCGGACTGGGGCGCACTCACGAACACCACGGTCTGGGCTGCGGCCTACGGGCAGATCTTCTTCTCCTTGTCCGTGGCCTTCGGCATCATGGTTACCTATGCTTCCTACCTCAAGCACAAGACGGACCTGACCGGCTCCGGCTTCGTGGTGGGCTTCGCGAACTCCGGTTTCGAGATCCTGGCCGGCATTGGCGTTTTCGCCGCGGTGGGCTTCATGGCCTTCAGTGCCGGCGCAGAGGTCGGCGATGTTGCCGCCGGTGGCATCGGCTTGGCCTTTATCGCGTTCCCAACCATCATCTCCGAGGCGCCGCTGGGCGGACTGCTGGGAGTGCTTTTCTTTGGATCGCTGGTGTTCGCCGGTTTCACCTCGCTGATCAGCATCATTGAAGTCATCATCGCGGCGGTGCAGGACAAATTGGGCATGAGCCGGATCAAGACCACGTGGTGCGTGGGCATCCCGCTGGCGTTGATTTCCATCCTGCTGTTCCCGACCACCACCGGCCTGAACCTGCTGGATGTTACCGACGCGTTCGTCAACAACTTCGGCATCATGGCCTGTGCCTTGGTGACCGTGTTGCTAGTGACCTATGGATTCCGCAAGCTGCCGCTACTGGGCGGACACGTCAGCGAAGTTTCGTCCATCAAGCTGGGGCTGTGGTGGCGGATCATGGTCGGCATCGTCTCGCCGATTGTGCTGGGCTACATCCTGATCAGCGAAGTGATCAAGAGGATTCAGGAAGGCTACGGCGATCCGCCCATGCCCGACTGGTTTGTCAATGTCTTTGGCTGGGGGATGGCCGGCGCCCTGGTCGTCGTGGCCTTCCTGCTCTCGCTGATTCCCTGGGGCAGGAAGTCGGCAGCCAATGATCCGGACCTGGATTCCCCTGTCTTAGAGGAGGCACAACGATGAGCACTGCAGCGATCGTGATGTTGATCATCGCCATCCTTACCGTGTGGGGAGGGTTGGCGCTGGCTTTGGTCAACCTCAACCGCCACCCTGAGGACGATGGAGCCATGCCGGTGGAGCACGCACCGGAACTCTGAACCGGCTGCTGTCTCGCCAGTGGCGCCCTCCGGCCCCGTGACGGAGGGCGCCGCCGTCGGAAGCGTCTGGCCAATTGCACGGCGAAACGGCAAATCGGCTGTGCGGGGCGCCATAGGCAGCCCTCGGTCGGAAAACGTAATCTCGCTGTAGAGCACGGCTTCCCTCGGCACACGCTGTTCCACCGCTGAACGTCCTCCACTAGGGCGCACCGCGGCTGTAGCCAACGCGCGCGCCGGGCGTCCAGCTGCCGACGGCATCCCCCAACGTGAAAGGCACACCATGAGCACTCAGACGACCCAGTACCGGCTGGAACAGAAGCGCGACGTGTCCGCGGGTTTCCCCGGCCCCAAGTCCGCAGAACTGGCCGCCCGCCGCAACGCTGTGGTGGCCGGCGGCGTCGCCTCCAGCGTCCCGGTCTACGTGGCCGACGCAGACGGCGGCATCATCACTGATGTGGACGGCAACTCGTTCATCGACTTGGGGTCCGGCATTGCCGTCACCAGCGTCGGTGCCTCGGACCCCGCCGTCGTCGCCGCGGTGCAGGATCAGGTTGCCAAGTTCACCCACACCTGCTTCATGGTCAGCCCGTACGAGAGCTACATTGCGGTGGCCGAGAAGCTGGCCCAGCTGACCCCGGGCGACCACGAGAAGCGTTCCGTGCTGTTCAACTCCGGCGCCGAAGCCGTGGAGAACGCCGTGAAGGTGGCACGCATCGCCACAGGGCGCACCGCCGTCGTCGCTTTTGACCACGCCTACCACGGCCGCACCAACCTGACGATGGGGTTGACCGCGAAGGCCAACCCCTACAAGTCCAGCCCGGCCGGCAGCTTCGGACCGTTCGCCCCGGAGATCTACCGGGTGCCGATGAGCTACCCGTACCGAGAGGAAGCGGAGATCAAGGGCGAGGACGCCGCCCGCCGCGCGATCACCATGATCGAGAAGCAGGTTGGCGCCGAGAACGTGGCAGCCATCCTGATCGAGCCGATCCAGGGCGAGGGCGGCTTCATTGTCCCGGCCGAGGGCTTCTTGCCGGCGCTGGCGGAGTGGGCCAAGGAGAAGGGCGTGGTCTTCATCGCGGATGAAGTCCAGTCCGGATTCTGCCGCACCGGTTCCTGGTTCGCCTCGGAGCACGACGGCGTGGTGCCCGACATCATCACGATGGCCAAGGGCATTGCCGGCGGCATGCCGCTGTCCGCCATCACCGGCCGCGCAGAACTGATGGACGCGGTGCACCCGGGCGGACTGGGCGGCACCTACGGCGGCAACCCCGTGGCGTGTGCCGCCGCACTGGCTGCCATCGAGACGATGGAGGCCCAGGACCTGAGCGCCCGCGCCCGCCAGATCGAGGAGCAGGTCATGGGCCGGCTGCGGAAGCTGGCCGAGGAAGTCGACATCATCGGCGACCTGCGCGGCCGCGGCGCGATGCTGGCCATGGAGTTCGTCAAGCCGGGCACCGGCGCGACCACCAAGGAGCCGAACGCCGAGGCCACCAAGGAAATCGCGGCCGCCTGCCTGCAGGAAGGCGTCATCATCCTCACCTGCGGCACCTACGGCAACGTGGTGCGCCTGCTCCCGCCGCTGGTCATCGGCGACGACCTGCTGGCCGACGCCCTGGATGTGCTGGAAGCAGCCATCCGGAAGGTAGCCGCCTAACTCTTCGGCGCCTCCATACGGGGCGGCCTCCGGATCCCAACGTCCTGCGGGACGGGTGCCGGAAGCCGCCCCGTTGTCGTTCCACGCAGCTTCGGCCGTCCACCCGGGACGTCCTGATTGCAGCCTGTTCTCGCAGGCCCTCGCGGACTAGAGTCGGAAACACAGTCGCCTCATCGGGTGCGGATGCGCCGGCACGGTCGCATCCGCTGCTCCACGTTAACGGACAGGGGTAGTCGCGTGCGCTATGTAGTGGGATACCAGCCGGACGAACGGGGAGCCGACGCGGTGGCACTGGCCGTGGCCATCGCCCGGACCCAGGGCACGGGGCTGGACATCGTTTACGTGGTGGCGGAGAACGCTCCCTACGTGGTCTTGAATCCCGAAGGCAAGCGCGTCAGCGCCAGCGAGCAGGAGGTCGTCACCGCCCGCCGCGAGGCGTTGAAGTTGATTCCGTCCGACGTGAACGCCGAATTCAAGGTACGCGCGGCCGAATCCTTCGCAGAGGGCCTGATCGCGGCGGGGGAAGAAGCGGGTGCCCGGCTGATCGTGATCGGCGCCAGTAGCAGCAGTTTGTTCAAGCGCTTCACAGTGGGCAGCGTGGCAAATGCGCTTCTGCATGCCTCGCCGATTCCGGTGGCGCTCGCGCCCCGCGGCTACCAGCGGACGGAGCCGCTGACCCGATTGACTGCGTTCATCGGGGAGCGGCAGGGCGCCCAGGCGGCCCGGGACGTTGCCCTGAACGCTGCTTCCCGCCGCGGCCTGCAGTTGCGGTTGGTCTCCCTGGTATCGCTGGACACCCGCGAAGACTCCGACAGCGGAGAGGCCATTCACAATGCGCACCTGCATGCGAATTCGGTGCTCGCCCAAGCCGCCACTGAACTGCCGCCGGGCAAGGCGACCGTGACCGTGGCGCACGGCCGCAACATCGAAGAGGCCATCGACTCGCTGGATTGGGAAGACGGCGAGCTGGTGGTGGTCGGCTCCAGCCGGCTGGCACAGCACAACCGCCTGTTCCTCGGCGCCACCGCCCACAAGGTCTTGCGCTCACTGCCGGTACCCATGGTGGTGGTCCCGCGCGAAGTGGACGGGCTGCGGGAGTAGACAACCGGGTTTCCGGCGGGCTTCTCCCTGAAAGTTCTCAGTGGCGTGTCGGGAGTTGCAGCTGTTGGCTTTGTTGTCGCTGCCGCCGTTGCGGCCGGCGTCTAGCCCGGACTTAGTTGCCTCCGGGATGAGTGTTGCGGGTATCAGCCGCTTTGAGTGCTTCGAGGAATTCGCGCCGCTCGTCGTCGTCGATGACCAGCGCAATTTGTTTCTCTTGCGGCTGCGCGACATGCCGTGGTCCGCTGTAGGTGGTACCCAAGTAGAGATCGTTGAGCGTGCTTCCAGAATCCGCCATCGGACCGGTGACGCTATCCTTGCGTCCCAGGATCAACCGAAACACTACCGACAGGACAGCGAGAAGCATCAGGCCTTGGGTGCCATACCCCGCCCAGTCCGGGCGGCCGGCTAAGTGCAGGCCTGCGATGGCCACGACCATCCCGAAGAGTGCGACCATCGTGATTCCGTCGGTTCTACGCATTGCCCCCGTCCCGCGCCTGACGAATCGTACCTGTTTCGAACAGGCTACCTTTGAGGCAAGCCGATGGGGAGGAACCCAAGCTGCTGACTTATCGTCGGCGAGGACTCAGGACGGGCGCAGCTCACTTATGACAGTCGGCACTGCGCCGGCGTGGCCGTAGAATCGGCCCTCCTGAGCCTTTACGGCTGCCACCAAGACGAAGCTGAGGCTGACCAGCAGCGCCCACGAACCCCACTTGCCCACGTGCACCATCTGCCAGATTTGGGCCTGGTCCGGGTACTGCCAAGCGCCCAACAGAGTGGCGGCATTCTCGGCGACCCAGAGGAAGAAGCCGATGAGGACAAACGACAGGCTTAGCGGCATGGCATAGCTGCGGTCCTGCACGGTGAACGCGACCCGGCTGCGCCAGAGCACGACGACGAAGCCGGCAGCAACCACCCAGCGCAGGTCCGGCAGGTAGTGGTGGGTGTAGAAGTTTGCGTAGGCAGCGATGGCCAGCGCCGCGGCCGGGATCCACGGGAAGCTGTTGATCCGCAGGTCAAACCGCCGGAACGCTTGGCAAATGTAGGAACCCACGGCGGCATACATGAAGCCGGAGTACAGGGGCACTCCCGCTACCTTGGTCCAAGCCTCCTCCGGGTAGGACCATGAGCCCATCTGGACCTTAAATAGTTCAAGCGCCAACCCCACCAGGTGGAAACCGAAGATCACTGCCACCTCGCGGCCCGTTTCCAGCCGCAGCAGGTAGAACACCGTGGTGAGGGCCAGTCCGTAAACCAGCAAGGCATCGTACCGGGGGAGCGGCAAAGGCACGGCGGTGCTGGCCGCGAGGCCCACGAAAATCGTGGCGGCGAAAAGGCAGCACTGCACCTGAATCCGGGCGAACCGGAGCAGTTGGAGCACTGCCGACGCGAAGCGCCGGAACGCGGGAAGCAGCGGGGCAACGGCGGCCGTGCCGATGCCTGTCACTCCTCAATCCACTCAAGCAAATCGCCGGGCTGGCATTCCAGCACCCGGCACATCGCATCCAAGGTGCTGAAGCGTACGGCTTTGGCTCGGCCGTTCTTCAGCACTGCCACGTTGGCGGGCGTGAGACCGACCCGCTCGGCGAACTCCCCGACGCTCATTTTTCGTTTTGCCAGCTCGACGTCGATGCGCACCACGATCGGCATTAGATCACCGCATCCATGTCGGTCCGCAGGGTGATGGCCTGGTGGAGCACAGCGCGCAGGACCACCAACAGCAGCCCGAGCACCGCGCCGGCCACCACAAACAAGAACAGGAGCAGCGGCATGCCCGGGTCATCGGCATTGAAGCCGACGAACAGAAAGACGCCAAGCAGCAGTATCCAGGCGGCAACAACTGCCGACACAATGACGTCCAGCCAGGTCAGGGACGACTTGCTGAAAATCCGGTCGTGCTTGACCAGCGTGAGCAGTTTCCACGTGCTGACGATCACCGCCTGGACGCACAGCAGCTCGACGATCGAGAACACCGTCAGCGGCCACTGCAGGTAGGCCAGCTGCGGAGACTCCGCGGCCATATGGGCAAACTGGCCGGGCAGCGACATCACTTGGAACAAGAGGAGAAGAGCGAACGCCACCACCAGCAGGATCCTGAGGGCGGTAACCGCCAGATAAGTCTTTCGCATCCATCGAGTGTCGCTTCTTTCCTATCGAATATCAATCGATGGGGCACAAGCAAGGGTCCTCGCGCGCTGGACGCGGCAGACGGCACATTTGCGTGAGCGGGGTGGCAGTCGGCGCTGCGGCGTTTTCTAGCGCACAGGTGCGGCTGCGGGTTCGGCGCCGGATTTGGGTGCCCGCTTGAGCGCCACCACCATGTCCGCTGTCAGGATGGCCAGGGAGAGCCAGACCAGGCTGAAGCCGACCCAGCGTTCGAACGGCATGGGTTCGTGCAGGAAGACCAGCGCGGTAATGAACTGCAGGATGGGAGCCAGATACTGCAGCATGCCCACTGTACTCAGCGGCAGGCGCCTGGCGGCTGCGCCGAAGAACAGTAGCGGCAGGGCGGTGATCAGGCCGCTGCTGGCCATGAGCCAGAAGTGGCCCGTGCCTTCGGACACCAGGGTGGCTTGGCCGCCGGCGATGAGGAGCACCATGATCACCACGGAAACCGGTGCCAGCACGAGGGTTTCCACGCTGAGGCTGGTCACCGCATCGACCCGGCCGCCGACGTTCTTCTTGACCAGGCCGTAGAAGCCGAAGCTGAACGCCAGGATCAGTGCAATCCACGGCACGTTGCCGTACCCGAACGCCAGCACCAGCACCGCGGCGAACGCCACACCCATGGCCACCCACTGTAACGGCCGGAGCTTTTCCTTGAGCAGGATGACCCCCAGCAGCACCGAGACCAGCGGGTTGATGAAGTATCCCAGCGAGGCTTCGATGGCGTGGCCGTTGAGGACGGCGAAGGTGTAGGTGAACCAGTTGACGGCAATCAGGCCAGCGGCCAGCGACAAGGCGCCGAAGGTGCGCCGGTTGGTCAGGGCGACCCGGAAGGCGCGCCAGCCGCGCAGTGCCGTGATCAGCAGGAAGCAGAACAGCAGCGACCAGACAATCCGGTTGGCCACAATCTCCAACGGGCCGGCCGGTATCAGTGCGGTGAAGTACAGCGGGAGGATGCCCCAGAGCCCGTAGGCCGCGAGCCCATAGGCCATGCCGGCCCCGGTCTCGCTGGGACGGCCGCCTTGCTTGCGGAGCCGGCCGAGTCCGCGGCGGGCACCGGCCTCAGCAACCGCAGCAGCAGGGGCAGAAGGCTGGGAGGAGGCACCGCCGTCGTTCATTGACACGCTGGCACAACCTCCGGTCCGTTGGTTCTATTCCGCTGGGCTATAACGCCAACGGTATACCGGAGCCAGCGCCGCGGTCAGAACTTTCCGCCGGCCAGCTTGCCCACCAGCTCGGTGTACTCGTCCAGCGGGTGCTGGCGGCCGGCGGCGGGGTCGCGGTGGTAGGTGACGGCGAGCGACTGCAGCGGCGGGACGCCCACCAGCCGGGCGCGCTCGCCGGCCGCGGCCAGGGCCTGCTGCGCGCCGAACTGCTGCAGCGACTCCGGCCCGAAGAACGCGCAGGCCGGGACGCTGACTCCAGTGAAGCGGGCCGGGAAGGCGAGCTGGTCCAGCAGCATGGTGTGGCCAGCCAGCGCGGTGCGAGCGTGCGCCCGGTGCATGGCCGCGCCGAAGGAGGCCAGTTCGTCCACCGTGAGCGGATCCACCGATTCGCAGAACAGCTCCACGGATTCGTGCACGCCGGTGGAGGAGCGGGTCACCGTCAGCACGGCGATGGACGGCACACCGGTGCCGGGGCGGGGACGGCCGACCACGATGATGTTGCTGGTCATCGGCGCAGTGTCGTAGCAGTAGCGGGTCAGCTCCGCGGTCTCCCATGGTTCGCTGACCGGCTCGTGGATACCCCAGCCGGCCGGATCCGCCCCGGTGAGCTCGCGGAACAGCGCCGCGGTGAACTCGCCGATCCGGGTCGATTCGCTGGCCGGATGCAGGATCTCGCCGCGGGCCTGCACCACGCCGTCGGAGCCGGCCAGCGCCTGCAGATAGTCGGCGGCAAGTTGCTCCTCGGCGGCGAAGACGTCCCCGCTCCAGCGGTACTGCTGGCCGGTGAAGCCGTTGTAGAACGTCCCGTCCGCCGCACTGGCCATCCAGATGCAGCCCTCACGCTGCAGCAACTGGTACAGCGGCAGGGTCAGTTTGCTGGCGCTGGGCGTCATCACCACGAACTGGCGTTTCAATTCACGTGCCGCCACGTACGCGCGGGTGAGCGCGGGGGAGAGGAACACCAGCGGCTTGTCCTGGAAGACGACGGCGGTGCGTTCGGTGTAGAAATCGAAGGCCGAGGCGTGCATCATCATCCCTGTTCTCCGGATCCGGGCAGCTGGTGGCCCACGACGGCGCCGCGGCAGCGCACGGCGATGTTCTGCGCCAGCCGGTAGCCCAGCGATTCGCCGTCCGGGATGCCGTTGCGGATGCTGATCTCCTGCCACCACAGATCCTGGTGCTCCGGGTCGGCGAACGCCGGGTCGTCGGAGAAGATGTACGGGATCGGCGCACCTTCCACGGCGTTCACGCTGGCCCCGGCCAGCAGCCGGGAGACTTCGCCGGGCACCCGGATCAGGCGGGGCAGTTCGACGGCGAACATGGTGGTGCCGCCGCCGTCCTCGACTTCCAGCAGGGCGCCGTTGGCAGCCTGCCGGATGTATTCCTGCGGCACCACGGCCAGCAATGAGACCATGACCACGTCCTGGTTTGGCTCGTCGAGCGCGACGACGGTGACGGTGTTAGACATCGGCAGTTGCCTCCATCGGGGTCCACAGGGTCTGCACGGTCTGCACCGGGCCGCCGGAGCGGACCAGCAGGCCGCGACCAGCCGGCAGCCGGCGGGCGCGCACGTTGTTCAGCAGCCCGCCTTCGGAGCGGTCGCCGGAAAGGATCAGGCCGGTGCTGCCCGAATCGCGCAGCGCGGCGAAGAACTGCTCGTACATCCCGCGGCCGGCACCGCGCACCCGGCGGGTGAGGATCACGTTCAGCTGCAGCTCCGGGCCCATCGGCAGGTACTCGATCAGCGACCGCAGCGGCCCGGCGCCGCCGGCGGTGAGGATGTCGTAGTCGTCGGCCAGCAGCACGATCCGCGGGATGCTGTCCGGCTCGCCGATGCTGTCCTGCATCGCGTCGCCGCCGGCGGTCCGCTTGGACAGCTCGGAGGCGATGGCGTTGGCCAGCGGTTCGGCCTGGGCGGCGCTGGGGGCGTAGCCGCCCAGATAGGCATCGGGCACCACATCGGCCAGCGCGCGCCGCGGATCGAAGACCGCGAAGACCAAGTCCCGGGACGGATACTGGGACACCAGCGAGGAGACCAGCGAGCGGACCAGATTGGTCTTGCCGGACTGCTCGTTGCCCATCACGATCAGGTGGTGTTCGCCGCGGACCAGATCCAGCATCTCCGGGCCCAGATCGGTCTCGCGCAGGCCCAGCGGCAACAGGCCAGGCAGCGGCGGGACCTCGATCTCGGCGGCTTCGACCAGTTGCGGCAGGATGCGCACCTGCATGGCGCGGGCGTCGGTGGAGGCGGCGACGGCGGCCACCATGTCCCGGGTGCCCTGGGTGGCCGTGTCGGCGTCGGCCACGCCGTCGATGCGCGGCAGTGCAAAGTGTCCGAACAGCTTGGCGTCGGTCAGCGCCCGGCCGGGGCGGTCCGCGGGCATGGTCTCGGCGAGTTTGCGGCCGTAAGAGGAGTCCGCCGGGTCTGCCAGCCGCAGTTCGATCTTGGTGCCGAAGAACGACTGCTGGGCCAGCCGGATTTCGTTCTGCCGGTTGGCGGTGGTGACCACATGGATGCCGTAGCCGCCGCCGCGGGCGATCAAGGCGTGCACGGCCGGTTCGATGTCCTCGAACTCATCGGTGAGCAGCCCGTAGCCGTCCAGCACCAGCACAATGTCGGCGCTGGGCAGCTCCGGAATCCTGCCCTGGGCGCAGAGTTTGCGCAGCGTGGCCAGCGAGTCCACCTGGTGCTTCTCGAAGACGTTCTCACGCACGGTCAGCATGGCGAGGAGTTCTTCCACCGTGCGGCGGACCACTTCGCGGTTGGTGCGCACCGCCACACCGCCCACGTGCGGCAGGCCCTCCAGCGGAACCAGCGAGTTCCCCAGCAGGTCCACACAGTAGATGCCCACTTCCTGCGGGCTGTGGGTCATGGCCAGCGAGGCCGCGATGGTGCGCAGCGCGGTGCTCTTGCCCGACTGCGGGCCGCCGATGATGGCCACGTTGCCGCCGGCGGACTTGAGGTCCAGCTCCCAGACGCCCTGCCACTGCTTGGCCGGGTCATCCAGCAGGCCGATGGGAACCTTCAGCGACCCGCCGCTGGTCAGCCGGATGCCCTGGCTGGTGCTGGTCACCGACCCGGCGGCGGTGTCCAGCGCCACGGCGGCGGGCAGCGGCGGCAGCCAGATCGGGTCCACCGCGCGCGGGAACCGGGCCAGCGTGTCCATCAGCGTGGACAGCACGGTGGGGCCGGTGGTCCGCTTCGAAGCGCCGGTGCGGACCGGTTTGCCGGCTGCAGTGCCGTCGTCGTTCGCCTTCGCCAGGCTGGCCGCGTAGGTGGGCATCGGCAGCACCAGGGGGCCATCGCCGTCGGTGGTTTCCTGTACTTCCTGGACCTGGACGTCTTCCAATGGGCCGGATACGTAGCCGGCCTTGAACCGGGTGTAGACCGTGGTGTCCACCTTCAGGTAGCCGTAGCCGGGAACCGGCGGCAGATGGAAGGCGTCCGGAGTGTCCAGCACGGTGCGTGACTCGGACTCCGAGAGCGTGCGCAGGCCGATCCGGTAGGACAGGTAGGTTTCCAGCCCGCGCAGCTTGCCGGATTCGATCCGCTGGCTGCTCAGCAGCAGGTGCACGCCGATGGACCGGCCGATCCGGCCGATGGACAGGAACAGGTCGATGAAATCCGGCCGGGCGGTGAGCAGTTCACCGAACTCGTCGATGATCACCACCAGATGCGGCAGCGGCTCCATCACCTCGCCGCGGGCCAGCCGTTCCTGCCGGTGCAGCTGGTAATCGGTGATGTTGGCAATGTTGCCGGCGGCCTTGAGCACTTCCTGCCGGCGGACCACCTCGCCGTTGAGGCTGGAGTAGATGCGTTCGATCAGGCTGGCGTCGTCGGCCAGGTTGGTGATCACGCCGGAGACCTGCGGCGCGGCGGCAAACGGCGCGAAGGTGGCGCCGCCCTTGAAGTCCACCAGCACCATGGACAGCAGTTCCGGCGGATGCGTGGCCAGCAGCCCCAGCACCAGGGACCGCAGCATTTCCGACTTGCCGGAACCGGTGGCGCCGACGCAGAGCCCGTGCGGGCCCATGCCGAACTGGGCCGACTCCTTTAAATCCAGCAGGGCCGGCCGGCCTCGGTCGTCCGGGCCCAGCGGGATGCGCAGGAAATCCACCTCGCTGCGCGGTTTCCAGAGCCGCCTGATGTCCGCTTCGTCGAGCGCCGGGCTGAGGCCGAGCATTTCCAGGAAACTGTCCGAACCGGCGGCGGTGTTGTGTTCCAGCGAGTCCGCCGAGAGCCGCATCGGGGCCAGTTCGCGGGCCAATGCCTCGGCGGTGGCCACGGCCAGGCTGTCCAGGGTGCCGCGTTCTTCGACCGGCTCCACCGGGTCCTCGCGGTAGTTCTGTATCAGGAATGCCGCGTCCGACGGCGGGGCGCCGGCTTCGGCGGCAGCGGCACCTGCCGGGCGGTCCGTCCCGGTGCGGTCCGCCCGGGCACCGGCACCATCTTGGCTGACGCGCACGCTGACTTCGCCGGGTTCCTGGCGGCGGTCGGCCACCAGATACACCACGGTGATGCCTAGCTGGGCGAGTCCGGCGTGCCGGTCCGGCAGCACCAGATCTTCCGGCAGGGCGCCGTAACAGTCGGCCAGCACCAGCAGCCGGGGGAGGTGCTGGCTGGCGCCCTTGAGGTTCTTGGACGACTCGGCCGCCACCACCGCCCGGCGGTTCAGTTCGTCGGCCAGCACCGCACCGAGTTCGTCCACGGAACGGGCCATCCGGCGCACCGGACCGGTGGCATGGGCCTGCTTCTGGTCGGCCAGGTGCGGCAGCCACAGCGTCCAGTCCCAGTCGCCCAGCCGGTCTTCCCCGGCCGCGATGCCCACCTGCAGGTCTTCCGGGGAGTGGAAGGCGCAGGCCTCGATGAGCAGGTTCCTGGCCGCATTAAGCACGAACTCGCGCTTGCCAATGATGCTTACGTTGCCGGCCGAGTCCAGCGGCAGGGTCAGCGGCAGGTCCGGGGACCTCTCGTACCGCTGCTGCAGGATCCGGACTTCGTTGTCCATGAACGTATCGCGCTGGGCGGTGGCGGGGCCCTGCTCATTGATGGTGATCTGCCGGCTGATCCGTTCGCCGGAGCCGATCCGGACCTGCAGGAAGTCTTCGTTGCCCCGACGCCGTTCCCACAGCCGCCTGGTATTGCGGACGATGTCGAAAAGGGCAGTGGGCTCCGGATTGCTGGTGCGGGCCGTGGTGATGGTTCGCTGCTCGTCGGCGCGCAGCGTGGCCCGGGATTCCTCCAAATACTCCAGATAGCGGTCGCGTTCCTCGGCCCGGGTACGGGTCGCCCTGCCGCGCTGGCCCAGCATCATGATGATGGAGGCCACCACCGTCACGATCATCGCGATGGCGCCGACGGCGGCCAGGCTGTTGCCGCGGAAGAGCATCATCACGGTCATGGACAGGCCGGCGCCCAGCAGCGGGATCAGCGCCATGGCGTTCATCCGGCCGGACTTCTCGGCCATCGGCGGCGGTGCTTCCAGGCTGAACGGCGCAGCCTCGCGGGCCGGGGCGGTGGTGCGGGCCGGCCGGTGGATGATCTTCACGCTCATCGGCCGGTGTGCTCCATTGCCAGGGCCAAGGCGGTGGAGGCCAGCTCCGCCGCCTGTAGCCGGACGGCGCGGGACATCAGTCCGGGGTCGAACTCCACGCCGCTGGCCAGATGCCGGTCGTAGCCCAGCGGCAGCACGACGAGTCCGTCCCGGGCCAGCGCCTTGGCTTCCGACATCGGGTCCAGCGGGGCGTCGGCGTCGGTTTGGGTCAGCACGGCCAACAGCCCGGTGCCGGCCAGCTCAGGAGTGGCCGCCCACGCCGCGGCCGTTCGGCGGACGTCTTGGATTCCGGCCACCGAGGCGGGGGCAACCAGCACGGCCAAGTGGGCCGCGCCGATGGCCCAGTTGGTGTCCGAATTCTCGCCCGGGCCGGTGGCGCAGTCGTAGACCGCCACCGGGCAGTACCGGGAAATGCTCTGGCCGGCCGCCGAGAGCGCGGCATTGCCGGCATGCCCGCCGAGCGCACGTTCCCCGGCCACCCAGAGGTTGGGCCCGGTGGCGGCCAGCTGCCGGCGCAGGTCGTCGGCGCTCCCGGCGGGGGAGTAGTGCAGGACGGCGGCGGCGTCGTCGATGGCCGGTGCGTCCGGCACCCCTAGCCGCAGCGCCAGGGTCCCGCCGGCGGGCGCCAGGTCGACGGCCGCGATGGTGTCCTGCCGGGCCGCCGCGTACAGCGATGCGAGCAGCGCCGCCGTCGTGGTCTTCCCGGCCCCGCCCCGGCTGCCGATCACCGCGATCCGGCGCCCCGTGCTGACCGCGGCCTGCGCGCCGGCCGTGGCGGCGACCAGCCGCCGCGGGTAGTCGTCGGAGGAGAGCAGGCCCCTCGCCGCCAGGATGGTGCGGACCAGCCAGGGCTCGCCGCGCCGGCCGCGCAGGCGCCGCCGCCGCTGTTCGGCATCGGATTCGAACGGGCCGGGCCCGGCGGGTCCGGCGGCCGGAGCCGGCGTGCTCCACGGGTCGGCCACCTGTGTCCTGCCGGGCAAGCCCGCACCGGACGGGGCGGCCGGGGGCGCGGAAGCTTGTGGGTGCGGGCCTGCAGGGACGTGCCCGGTGGCGGTATTCTCCCGGGCGATCAGGTCCCTGCGCGACATCGGTTCCATGGAATCGGTTCCAACCTGTCTCAGTCGAAGGTGGTCAGCAGCGAGGCGAAGACGCCGAACAAGCCGATGACCAGCGGGACGGCGGCCAGGATGGCCAGCGTCTCCAACCGGTTGGCCAGCAGGCGCAGTTTCGCGGCGGAATGGTCGGCCAGCGTGACGGTCAGCGAGATCACCACGGCGATGGCCAGCACCAGCAGGCCGGCCGCCACGAACCAGCCGTGCCCCGGAGAGAAGGCCAGCACCGAGCGCGCCAGGGCCAGCGTGCCGACGGCGGCCGCCAGGTAGAGCGCGATCCGGTCGGTGGCCAGCGGAAAGGCGCGCGCCCGCAGCCCGGTGGCCAGGGCCAGGCAACCGATCAGCGGCATCGTCCAGGCCTGCCGCTCGGTGTCCGTTCCCAGGATCCACAGTCCGGCGGCCACGGAGAGCGCCGACAGCGCGGTGCCGAAGCTGAGGCCGCGGTGCGCCGAGCCGATGGCCACATGGACGTCGGTGCGGCCGATGCGGCCGCCCTTGGCCCGCCGGTCGTCCAGCGTGGCCAGTCCGGACGTGGAGAGGGCGATCTGCGGCAGCAGGCCGAGGGTCGCGCAGCTGAGCAGCGCGGCCACGCCGGCGGCCAGCACCGGGGCGCCGAAGAGAGCCAGCGAGGCAGCCCAGAAAACGGTGAGGAGGGCGAGCAGGCCCGCGGCAGACATCAGCGCCCGCGGACGCTGCGAGATCAGGCCGGCACCGACCAGTGCTACGGCGCTCGCCGCGGCGGCCAGCAGCACGTGCGTCCCGGGATCGGCAGGCAGGTGCAGCACGCCGCCCACGGCCAGCAGCCAGCCGGTGCCCACCAGCAGCGGGCCCAGCACCGTGGCGGTCGCCCGGCCCAGGTAGATGCCGGCGCCCAGCAGCACCGCGGCCAGCGCGAAGAAGACGGCCGCGGCCATGGCGTTGGCGGCGCCGTCGAGCAGCAGGTGCACGCCCAGGTACAGTCCGACGGCGGCGAAGACGGCGCCCGTCCCGCGGCGGACCCGCTCGGTCCAGCGGCCGCCGATGTCCTCGGTCTGTTCCACCACGGCGTCGGTGATGTCGTACACCACCGCTGCCGGCGGGGCCTCGGAGACATTCACCAGCCGGAGCATGGCGCCGTCGGCAATGCCCGCGTCCGTCAGCGACGCGTCCTCGCGGACCGGATCGCCGGCGGGGGTGATCAGCGTTTTCACGGCGACGGCGGCGGCCGGCTGGTCGTCGAGCAGGTCCAGGACCTGCGGCAGCAGCAAGCCGACGGGGGTTTGCGACGGGAGCAGGACGTCCACATGGCGCTGCGGCCCGGCCACGGTCACGCGGGTAAAGGTTTCGGCCATGCTCAAGCGGCTCCTCGGTGGGGGACGGGCGGCAGGCGGACGCCGTCGTCGTCCGCCGGATGGCCACCGAGGTGGAGGACGACGGCGGACTGCGTCCGCTGCTGCCGTTCCTGCCGCAGGTCTTCCAGCAGGTTGGTCACGAACGAATAGCCCACGCAGACGGCGGCGATCACCGCCGCCATGGCGATGCTGAAGAAGAAGGTGCGGACGCTGGACTTCCAGCGCCGCTGGAGCGGGTTCGCGCCGTACAGCAGCGCCGTGGTCAGCCGGGCACGCCGGACAGCCACAGACTCAATGAGCTGATTGTCGTAATCGTGGGCCACGTCTCTCCTCCCAAGCGGTGCATCGCCTACCGAGCTTATCGCTCCAAACGATGGATAAATTCTCGCGTGTCCCGCTCAGGATGGGGAGATGTACCCATTAACGTCGATTGACGCGGTGCAAGCCAGCGCGTTCTATGGTAAAGGCGGGGAACCGCTCGAAGACAACCGGCCGGGCGGCAACCCGGCGCACCGCGGACGCAGCAGGCGTCCGCCGGCGGAAGCGGCAGCTACAGCCCCGTGACGGGGCACGAAGGTGGAGCAATGAGCGGCAACCAGTTCATCAAGATGGAAAAGAGCGCGTTTGTCGACGCCGGGAAGGCCAGCGCGGCGGCCGATACCGAACTCCAGGCGCTGATGAAGGAGCTTGAGGCAGTTCCCGAGCCCATGCGCGGCAACACCGCCGGTGACTTCTGGGAGAAGTTCAAGGGCATCATGGGCCGGGCCAACATGGTGGCGTCCGGGCTGCAGAAATCGCTGGTTTCCATTCAGCAGGGCCAGTCCGAGGTCAACACCACCATGCAGCTGGGCGAGCAGCAGCAGGCCGACGACGCAGATGCCACCGAGGGCAAGGCGGCCTGGGACGACGCCGTCTTCCGCAACCGCGGCTAGCCTGCACAGGAAGCAGGTAGGCTCCCGCCCCTCAAACGGCAATGACCCACAGACGATCTTTTTCCGGCCGAGGCCGGGCATGAGGAAGGAAACATCATGGCAGACCAGAATTCATTCGCCTTCTCCGATGGCGGAGCATCGCAGGCCCAGGACAACCTGGACCGGGTGAAGAAGAAGCTCAACGCGCTGGTGGAAACGCGCAAGAAAGACGCCGCGGACCTGCAGGCCAAGTTCCAGGCCACCGATATTGCAGAGCAGTACGACCGGGTGGAGCAGGCCTGGGCAGACGCCGGGTTCGCGTTCGCGGGCATCATGGCGGACGTGCACAAGCTGCTGGAGGACGCCAAGAGCACCGCCGGCAACACCATCAAGACGGCCGGCGCGAAGATCGCCAACATCTAGACCGGCAACATCCAGACCAGCAACATCCAGTCCGCCAACGTCCGGCACGAAAGGCAATCAGCAGTGGCACTCGACGGCTGGGACATCGAACCCACCAAAGTCCAAACAATCGTCACCACCGCCAGCGGGCGGGCCGACAGCTTTGAGAAGGATTTCCCGGCCTTGGGTACCGCGGTCAGCGACATCATCGCTGCCGCCAAGTCCGGCCCGGTGATGGACGCACTCAACGGCTGGGCGGAGAAGACCGTCCAACCGGGCCTGAACAGTGTCGCCGGACGGCTGCAGACCACCTTCCAAAGCACCATGGACGCGGTGAATTCCTACGTCATGGGGGACGCGCAGATGGCGTCGGATGCCCAAAACCTGATCGGGACCCTGCCCGAGGAGGCAGACTCCTCGCGTCCGCACCGGCCGCACGGACCCACTCCGCTGGCGCTCTGATCGACCGGTCGCGCCACTTTCACGAACATCAAGTCTCACGCACCGAATAAGGGGAAGCAATGACGGCCTGGGATCCCTATGCCGAGGAATACCCGCAGCGGCCCGACGCGGAACTGCTGCGCACGCACGCCAAGGCGCTGGACGACAAGGCCGAAGACATTGACGACGCCGTCGAACTGATCGAGAGCGACTGGAGCGGACTGGAAGCGGTCTATAAGTCACCGGAAGCCCCGCAGGTCTACGTCGCGGTCAAGCCGATCAGGACTACCACCGAGGACATCAAGTCCGACACCGCAGCCATCAAGTCGGCCATCGAGGCGTTCGCCGACTGGGCGGACACCTTCACAGCGCGCTACGACGCGCTGGTGGCCCGCTGGCACGGCGTGCGGGCGCGGATCGCCGACGAAGGCAGCGACTGGCGCAAGGACGAGGACCTGGTCAACGACGACAACCGGATACTCAGGGACGCCAACGCGCTGGCGGCCGAGCACATGGCGGCCGAGCGAACCTGCGCCAACGCGATTGCCGCGCTCTACGGCGGCATCACCCTGGTCGAAACCACGCAGGACGGCCCTGGCACCGGCCAGCAGGCCTACGGCTACTCGGCAGAACAGCTTGATTCGGCGACCGGCGAGGGCCACATTCCCTGGGGCAAGCCGACGGAGTGGGACAAGCCGTGGTACGCGGACGCCTGGGACGGCATGGTGTCCTTCGGCAAGGGCGTCTGGAGCGGGGTCACCGGCACGGTGACCGGCCTGTGGAACATGGTCAACTTCACCGACGGCGAGACCTTCGCGGCCACCTGGAAGGGCATCGGCCAGATCGCACTGAACGTGGCCATCGTCTCCAGCCCGATCTCCGCGCTCGTGGCCGAGAAGATCGGCGGCCCGGGCACGGTCAAAAAGGCAGGCGAGGAATTGCTGGCCGTCGGCAAGGCGGCCATCCACTGGGACGACTGGCAGCGCGATCCGGCCTACGCCGCCGGCGCGACGGCGTTCGATCTCTCCGCCATCCTCCTGACCGCCGGCGGCGGCGCCGTGGCCAAGGCCGGCAGCGTAGCCAACAAGGTCACCGCGGTCAGCCGGGCCGGCGGGGCGGCGGCCAAGGTGCTGGACTTCTCCGGCCTGTCCAAGACCGCGGGCCTGACCACCCGCGCCATCGACTTCTCCACCAACTTCAAGTTCACCGCCATCGATGTCACGACCAGCGGCTTCAAGACGGTCACCGGCACGGTCCGCCCCTACGTCAGCACCGCCGGCCACGCTTTCACCGACGGGCTGCGCAACGCCGCCTCGGGCCTGCGCGCCGGCGCGGACAACTTCACGACGTCGCTGCGCACCGGCACGGACAACCTGGCGAACGCGCTGGGCGGCCCGCGCCTGGCCACCGCGGGCGGCGGTTACACCACCGGGCACCGGTTCGATGTGGAGGCGCCGTCCGGCCGCAACGGCAACAGCATCATGAACTTTGACGCGGACGGACCCAAACCGTCGTCGCGCACCGGCGGCTACACCGTGCCGGAACGTTCCGGCCCTCCGCAGTACGGCCAGCGGATTGAGACGCCGGAGGCCAAGGATGCGCCGGCGCGCACTTCCGACGCTGAGGCGCCCGCGCGCACTTCCGACGCCAGAGCCGGTGCTTCAGGCTCACGAGCCCCGGAACTCGATCCCGCCACACCCAAGGCGACCGCTGCGGGGTCCGGCGACGGCATCAACGCCTATGACGTGAACGGACAGCGAGTCAGCGACAGCTTCCGCCATCCGCAGGAACCGCAGTACGGCACCGCTGTGCCCGACGCGATCCAGAACCCGGAGGCACACGCCAGATATGGCCAGCACCGGGCCGATGACCTCTACCAGGACGTCGAGATGCCGGACTGGGCGGACCTGCCCAAGGACGAGCACGGCCGCGTGGACATCAACAGCGACCTCGACGCCATGGTGGACCGTTCCCAGCCCGCCTATGGGACCGATGAGCTCGGGAACCCTTTGGATAGAGCCGAATACGCGAACCGGTACAGCGAGTTGGACGAGTTCCGGCCGGACGAGTACCGGGCGGCCTATCCGGACAACGCCGGGGCGGTCGAAGGAACCATCCGGACGTACTCGTCATACGACGAGCTGCAGTCCGACTTTGGGAAGGTCCAGCTGGACCGGATCGGCCCCAACGGCGGAGCCTACCTGGCCATCGAGGGAACCCCGTGGCACATGCGCGGCCTGCCGGTCGATACCCTCGGCAAGGAGCTGCACCACTTCGAGCTCGGCCGCCTGCCCGCGGGCGTCGAGGTCGAGGTCTCCGAAATCGCCCCGGCTTTCGGGCGCCCGGGCGGCGGAACCCAGCTGCGGTTCCTCGACACCACCCAGGGCCCCGATCCCAAAGCCATCGGCGTCGACGAACTGATCCGAAGGGAAGGCCTCCACGAGACCGGGCCGCGCCAGTTCGACCCGCCGTGGGCGCGCAACGCCGGCGACCCGGTGGACCTGCTGGCCAAGCACGACCTCGACTTGTCCGCACGGAAATCAGTCATTGACGCGGTCGAAGAGCAGGGCATCACGCTAAAACCCACGACCGTCTACGAGGTGGATGGCCGCGGCAAGTTTTACACGAACTCCGCCGGCCACATCCAGCAGATCGAGGCTCCCAGCGGATCCAAGGGCAACTGGAATCCCGAACTGAACAACCCGCGGCCCAACGTCCGGTACCACATCGACGGCAACATCGTGGTCCACACCGACGGGTTCGGGCGCCCCACGGCACTGCACGCCCACGACCTCGAGTACTTTCCCAAGGAGCAGGCCGACACCTGGCGGCATCCCGGCAACCAGACCAACGTGGGCGGTCACGGCGGCGGCGACTACGACGGCGGCCACCTCCTCGCGGCCATGTTCGGCGGACCGGGGGAGAAGATCAACCTGATTCCCCAGCTGAACATCCAAAACCGGAACCTCGGCCTGGGCGCCCTGACGCCCATCGAGCGGTTGCGGCTGACGGGGGCCGCCGACACCTGGTATGACACCGAGCTTTGGATCCGCGACCGGCTCCGCGACGTGCCTCCCGGGGGCAGCAAGCCCTCGGTCACGTGGGACGTCCGCCCGATCTACGATGCTGGTGGGGGAAACCGTGTTCCACATATGGTGGAACTCAAGGTAACGGTTAACGGCCAAACCCGGCGCTTCGACTTCGAAAACTAAGGAATGTACTCCCCGTGACATCACAGCTGCTCTCCGAAGAGTTTTTGTCGGCCATGGCAACCGCGGCCTCTTCGCGGTTCCGGACCTATCAGGAGATCCGGCTGGAGTTCGAGATCTACGGTGCAACCGTCTCCTGGACGGAGATGGCACTAACGGCTGAAGGCGAATGGGTCAGCATTGACTTCTCCGACGCCGCGCCGCTGGACCGCAGGGCGTTGAAGTCGGACAAAGCCGCCAGCTACACCAAAGGCAAGGGCACGTGGTTCGCCGCCCGGCTGACCCTGGTCCCTGACGAAGAGCCGCGGTTCGAACGGTTCGACACGGAGCCGTTGGAACCTGCCCCGGGCGCCCTCCAGATGCCGGTACCTCCCGCTGCGGTCCAGGCCGAGCTGGCCCTGTTTCCGCGCGAACAGGAACGGGTTCCCGGCTGGATGCGCGACATCCTTGAAAGCAACGGTTTGGACGTGCCGTATCTGGACCCGGCAACCGAAGAGCTGGTGCTTGGCAGTGAACGGGCTCCCTTCCAGGACCCCGCCCAGTAGCTCCCCCGCACCCTCCCGGAAGAAGGAACCCATCCCATGTCCGAACAGACGCCTGTGCTGCTCCGCCAACAGCAGTTGGCCGAGATACTCGCCGGCTGGATGCTGCAGGCCGTCAATTCCGAGCCCGGCTGGGACCGGATGGTGCTGGAGCTGAAACCATCCGCCGACGCTATGCTCATGCGCATCACTCAAGACCGCGGCGGCATGGCAGCGGCCAATGCCGGCGCCCTGCAGCCCGGCACCGCGCCCTTCGACGCCGCCGTCGAACTGCGCAGCCTCAGCGCGGGGGAGAACGGAGTATCCTGGCGCTCGGCAGCCGTGAACCTCTCCGCACGGGACTGGCCGGAGCCGAAATACTCCCTGGACACCTACTTCAATTTCGACCAGCCCGCGCCCGATTTCGGTCTGGGAGAACCGGCCGACCAGGGGCCCGCATCAGCAGCCGGACAGGAACAGGCCGGCCGGCGCGGGCTGGACAACCGCTTGGTCGCCGACGCCGTGGCGAGATTCAGCGAGAATCCGGGGAAGGCGGCGGCCGTCAATGTGTTGCGCCACCTGATCGGCAGCGAAGTGTTGCTCGATGCCACAGATAATCCCGGGCGCCCGGGCATCAGCGTCGTCGAAGTCCACGGTTCGCCGTCCGTGCTCGCCTTCACCTCGCAGGAGAAGCTGGCCGAATTCCGGGCCTCCACGGGCCGGCCGGGAGCGCCGGTGTCCTGGGTCCAGCCCGGCGAGGAACTGTTGAAGTTCGTCGACGGCCACCGGGACATTGCCTACCTCTACATCAATCCCGCCGGCCCCGCCTGCGCCCTCGGTCGTCCGGAAATCAGCTTCGCGGCCGGGAGCCTGGCCAATGTCGCCCTTAAGCGGGCCGTGGCAAGCCAAGGCGGCACCGACGCCGTCGCCGAACAGCTTAAGCGGCCCGGCGCCGTCGTTCTGGCGGTTGACCGTCCGGACGAGGGTGGCTCCGACGGAGGCCCGATCCTGCTCAAGGGCCAGGACGGCGGGCCGATTCTTCCCGTATTCTCCTCCGGGCCGGAAGTTGCCGCTTTCCGGCCGGCGGCGCGGTTCAGGGAAGTGCCGGCAACCTGGGCCATCGACATGCTGCGCCAGAGGCCCGAACTGTCGATGGTGGTGGACCCCGCCGGCCCGGAAGCGCTGCTCCGCGCCTCGGACTTCTGACATGGCCGCCCACCTGGGGCAGCTGGACGAAGCCCTGCTGACGACAGCTGCAGAGTGGTTCGGGGGCCGCAGTTCCCTGGAGGACGGCGCCTGGACCGTCCGGAACAACTACGGCGTCCGGATGTCCATCGCTGCCGAGGCCGACGGCTTCGTCTTTCGGGACATCATCGCGCCTTACTGGCCCGGGAAGCCGGAATACGTCCGCACCACGGACCCGGAGGCCCTGCTGCGCTGCCTGTTGTTCCGGGCCGCGTTCTGGCAGCGCAAACGCGGCGGCCTGCGCTTTCTGGCTCCCTCCGACCAGGGGATGGATGACGCCGGCGGCTGGACGCTTCGCACCAAGCCGCACAAGTCGCCCGCCGTGCTCGAACGTACGGGACCCGGCGGCACCGTCACCGCCGGCTTTCCGGTGGCACGCGACGCGCGGATCTTCACCCGGTATGCTGCGCTTCCGCTGGAGTCCCTCGTGGCGTCACTCGTCGCGGCGGACGGTGCCCCGCTGTTCGGGCCGGGCAGGCCGGGCCACGTTCTCCAAGGGCTGCCGGGCCGGCTGGCGGAACTGCCGCCCGAACGGATGGATAAGGCCGCACAGTACGCCGCCATAGCCGAACCGCTGATCCGTGACGATCAGTGGGCGATCATGAACGCGGCCGGAGAGCGCACGACCGTCAGCGCGACCGCCGACGGGTACATCCTGGACTTTGAAATGCCGCACGACAACGCGGACCGGAAAAGGTCCTACGTGCGCACCGAGGACCCGGACATACTTACGCGGTCCCTCTTGTTCCTAAGCGGCCGGGCCAACCGGTTCCTGGAGGCAGCTGACGCCGGGGACGGTTTCCTGCCCTACACCGACCGATACGGTTGCCGGGTCGAGGACCCCGACCAGGCCTACCCGGTTACCCTCACCGGCACCAGCGAGCGAGGGGAGTTCCGGGCCTTCTTCCCGACCGGCACCGGGGCGCGCCACCTGACCTATTACTCCGGGGCGCCCATCGAGGAGCTGCTGGCGTCGATCGAGTCGGACGACGGCTCGCCGCTGTTCGGCCCGGACCGGCTGGGAGCCGCCGGCTGAGGGCCGGATGATGCGGCAAGCCTGAGGAGCCGCACCGGTCCCTGGCCCGGCGACGCACCGCCGGCGCCCGGGCGCCAGTGAGATACGCGGCACACTGTTAGGAGGGTAACCGGCGGGCATTTAGAATAGGAAACTGTGCGCTTATTGCGCAGGAGGATTCCATACGAAGAAGGACTGCCCGTGTCTAACTCTGCCGAGGCCATCACCCAGCGTCCCCTCAGGGTGGCTATCATCGGCGCCGGACCAGCCGGCGTCTACGCCGCTGACATCCTCACCAAGGCTGAGCGGGACTTCGAGGTCAGCATCGACCTCTTCGACCGCTACCCAGCACCCTACGGCCTGATCCGCTACGGCGTGGCGCCTGACCACCCGCGGATCAAGGGCATCGTCAACGCGCTGCACAAGGTGCTGGACCGCGGCGACATCCGTTTCCTAGGCAACGTCGACTACGGCCAGGACCTGACCCTGAGCGACTTCCGGCACTTCTACGACGCCGTCATCTTTGCCACCGGGGCCATCAAGGACGCGGCCTTGGACATCCCGGGGGTTGAGCTTGAAGGCTCCTACGGCGCTGCGGACTTCGTCTCCTGGTACGACGGCCACCCGGATGTGCCGCGGGAGTGGCCGCTGGAGGCCAAGGAGATCGCGGTCATCGGCAACGGCAACGTTGCGCTGGATGTGGCCCGCATTCTCTCCAAGCACGCCGACGATCTGCTCAGCACCGAGATCCCGGACAACGTCTACCGCGGCCTGAAAGGCTCGCCGGTCACCGACGTGCACATCTTCGGCAGGCGCGGCCCGGCGCAGGTCAAATTCACCCCGCTGGAACTGCGCGAACTCTCGCATTCCCGCGACGTGGACATTGTGCTCTACCCGGAGGACTTCGACTTCGACGAGGGCTCCGACGAGGCCATCCGCACCAACAACCAGACCAAGACCATGGTCAACACGCTCACCAACTGGCTGGTGGAGGAACAGGACACCGGTGCCTCGCGCCGGCTGCACCTGCACTTCCTGCACACCCCGCTGGAGATCGTGGAGGGCACCGGGGACGGCGCCGGCCACGTTGCCGCGATCAAGTTCGAGCGCAACGAACTGGACGGCACCGGCAATGTCCGCGGCACCGGCGAAATTGTCGAATACCCGGTCCAAGCGGTCTACCGGGCCATCGGTTACTTCGGCTCTGAGCTGCCCGAGGTCGGCTACGATGCCCGCCGCGGCGTGATCCCCAACGAAGGCGGGCGGGTGATCGACGAGGGCGGAAACCCAGTCCCCGGCATCTACGCCACCGGCTGGATCAAGCGCGGCCCCGTCGGCCTGATCGGCCACACCAAGGGCGACGCGCTGGAGACCATCGGGTTCCTGCTGGAGGACCGGCTGGACCTGCCGGCTGCCGACGAGCCGGACGAGGACGCCATCATCAAGCTGCTCGAAGAGCGCGGCGTCGCCTACACCACCTGGGAAGGCTGGCTGAAGCTGGACGCCCACGAGCGGGAGCTCGGCGCCTCCTTCGTCGCGGAAAGCAACGACGACGGCGCTCCCGCCGTCGAGCGCGAGCGGGTCAAGGTGGTTCCGCGCGAAGACATGATCAGGATTTCGCAGCACTGACGCGAAAGGCGAGGGCCGTCGGGAAACCGGCGGCCCTTTCCGCGCCCGTGGCGGATTTCCCTAGCGTTTGACGTAGAAGCGCAGCACATCGCCGCCGGGTAGTTCCACCAGTACCTTGTCGTGGCAAGGCGTGCTGAGGTTCGCTCCGGGGTAGGTGGAACGCAAGTTGTTGAGCAGTGTTTGATTCGGATCCGGGGGCAATATATCCAGCCCGCGTTGTTTGGGTGCCGGGCGGTGGAGCAAGGCCCGGAAGCGCCCTCTGCACCGCTGCAGCAGGGTTTGTACTGGAGCCACCATCGCTTTGTTGCCCGCTTCCTTGCTCGCTTCACTGCCGGCGGCCGGCCGGTCCGATTCCCCCGAGGTCGGCCCTTCCACCCAGTATGGGAGCCGCTGGCCATTAAAGCGTGAGGCGTTCCGGCAAGTCGCAGAAGAGACTGTCATCCGCCCGGACCAGAGCCTGAGGGCCCCAGCAGCTAAGCTGAAACCCGGCCGGATAGCCGACCGCTCCCGGGGAGCGCAACAGGCCGGCGTCGTACCGGCAATGGTTCCGAGCAGCAGGAGGAAGCGCACCGCATGGCCAGGCCGCAGAATCCGCAGCGCAAGCCGCAGCTGCTCGAAGACATCCTGGTCTACCTGCAGGACAAGAACCTGGCCGACCTGTCCTTCCGCCCGCTGGCCGAGGCCCTGGGCATCAGCAGCTACATGCTGGTCTACCACTTCGGACACCGCGAACAGCTGCTCAAGGAGATTGTCCACCGCGTGGAGGTCCAGCTGGCGCCGCCGTCGCCGGAGCAGCTGGCCGGCTTGGACGCCCTGGAGGTGCGAGCGCTGCTGCTGCAGATCTGGGAACGTTCGCAGGAGGCGCAATACCGCGTGCTTCAGCGGTTGGGGTTTGAGGCGGCCATCCAGCAAGCCGCTACTCATCAGAGCGCGCCGCCGGGAACGGCGGTCCGGTTGCCGGGGCATGCCCGCTGGCGTGACGCCGCTGCCGGTTGGCTCAGCGCCCGCGGGGCCTCAGCGGAAGAAGCGGCAGCTGAAGGAGCACTCTTCGCCGCCGGACTGTGCGGCTTGTGGTTCGGGCAGGTGGTCGTCGCTGAGCAGGCTGATCAAGCCGACGTGTCGACCACGGCCTTCCACCTGTTGCTGGGGCGTTTCCTGGAGGCGGCTCCCCGATAATTTTCCTAGTCGGGCTCCGGCGTCGTCATTCGGCATTGGCTCGCACCGTCTGGGGGAGGGAGCAACTACTCTGGGGGAGTGACCAACGAAATGCCGCTCAGTGAAGAACAGACCCAACGGATTGTCGGCATCGCCATGGATTTGGCCCGTGAGGGCAAAACCAGCGAGCTGGCTGAGTTCCTCGACCACGGATTGCCCGTGGATGCGCTGGATCCGGACCGCAACACGCTGCTGATGCTGGCTGCCTACCACGGGCAGGAAGAGACTGTGGGCATGCTGCTGGGCCGGGGCGCCAATCCGGACATCCGCAACGTCCGCGACCAGTCCCCGATAGCCGGCGCCCTTTTCAAGGGCGAGGACGCGGTGGTGGCCCAGTTGCTGGCGGCCGGCGCGGACGTGGACGCCGGGACGCCGTCCGCGCGCGATGCAGCCAGAATGTTCGGCCGCGAGCACCTGCTGGACAACTAGCCCACCCACGAGAACGAAAAAACTGCCCGGGACCGGCCGCAAGGGCTGGTCCCGGGCAGTTTCATGCCGTCAGGCGGGGGCAATTACGCCGAGTCGGTGTTCACATCGACCGGGGAGATCTTGCCGGCCTGCAGGGCCTCGATGGCCTTGCGCACGCCTTCGCCGTAGGCCGGGTCGGCCTTGGTGCAGTTGGCGATGTGGCGTTCGATGGTCGCCTGGGAAGCGCCGTCGATCGCGCGGGCGGTGTTCTCGAACAGCACCTGCCGCTGCTCGGCGGTCATCTTCTCGCGGAAGAGGATGCCGGGCTGCTCGTAGTAGTTGTCGTCGTCCTCGCGGAAGTTGAACCGGTCGGCGACTGCGCCAATGGCCTGGGCCGGGTCACGGTAGGCCGGCTGTTCCTGCCAGCGGCCGTAGCCGTTCGGCTCGATGCCCGGGGTGGCACCCTGGTTGCCGTCAACGCGCATGGCACCGTCACGGTGGAAGGAGTTGACCAGACCGGCACCACGCGGGTAGTTCACCGGGATCTGGTGGTGGTTGACACCCAGACGGTAACGCTGTGCGTCGCCGTAGGAGAACAGGCGGCCCTGCAGCATGCGGTCGGGGGAGAAGCTGATGCCCGGAACCACGTTGGCCGGGGTGAAGGCAGCCTGCTCAACGTCGGCGAAGTAGTTCTCCGGGTTGCGGTTCAGCTCCCACTCGCCAACCTCGATCAGCGGGTAGTCCTTCTTGGACCAGACCTTGGTCAGGTCGAACGGGTGGTACTTGTAGGTCTCCGCGTCTGCCTCAGGCATGATCTGGACCATCAGCTTCCACTTCGGGAAATCACCCTTGTCGATGGACTCGAGCAGGTCGCGCTGGTGCGACTCGCGGTCCTCGCCGACCAGGGCGGCGGCCTCGGCATCGGTGAGGTTCTTGATGCCCTGCTGGGTGCGGTGGTGGAACTTCACCCAGTAACGCTCGCCGGCGTCGTTGATGAAGCTGTAGGTGTGCGAGCCGAAGCCGTGCATGTGGCGGTAGGACGCCGGGATGCCGCGGTCGGACATGACGATGGTGACCTGGTGCAGGGCCTCCGGCAGGTTGGTCCAGAAGTCCCAGTTGTTCTCGGCGCTGCGCAGGTTGGTGCGCGGGTCACGCTTCACGGCGTGGTTGAGGTCCGGGAACTTCAGCGGGTCGCGGAAGAAGAAGACCGGGGTGTTGTTGCCCACCAGGTCCCAGTTGCCCTCTTCGGTGTAGAACTTCACCGAGAAGCCGCGGATGTCGCGCTCGGCGTCGGCTGCGCCGCGCTCGCCGGCAACGGTTGAGAAGCGGGCGAACAGTTCGGTCTTCTTGCCGACCTCGGAGAAGATCTTCGCCTTGGTGTACTTGGTGATGTCGTTGGTCACCGTGAAGGTACCGAACGCACCGGAGCCCTTGGCATGCATGCGGCGCTCGGGGATGACCTCGCGGTCGAAGTGCGCCATCTTTTCCAGGAACCAGACGTCCTGCAGCAGCATCGGGCCGCGCGGACCAGCGGTCAGGCTGTCCTGGTTGTCCACTACGGGCGCGCCCGCAACGGTTGTCAACGGCTTGGTGTTATCAGCCATTTAGTTATCGCTCCTTGTCGGATCTTCCAATTGAAGGTCTTTCGTGGCCGTGCAGGCGGGACAGACGCCCCAGAACGTGACCTCGGCTTCATCAATCGCGAAACCGTGGTCATCGCCCACCGCTAGGCACGGCGCCTCGCCCACAGTGCAGTCGATGTCGGCAATATCGCCGCACCGCCGGCACACCACGTGGTGGTGGTTGTCGCCAACCCTGGCCTCGTACCGCGCCGGGGAGCCTGACGGCTCGATCCGGCGCAGCAGTCGGGCGTCGGTCAACGCGGCAAGCACGTCGTACACGGCCTGTTTCGAAACCCCGCCCAGCTCGTCCCGCACCATGCCGGTGATGGAATCGGCGTCGGCATGCGGGTGCGCGCGGACTGCTTCCAGCACCGCGGTCCGCGGACGGGTGACGCGCAGCGAAGCCTCGCGCAACATGTCCTCGGGTTCCCTCATATCGACCATGCAGCCATTCTGTCAGCTTTTCTGGACTCAGTCCAGAAAATGTTTGGAACGAGTCCAGAATAGTCGGTGAACGGCTGCTGTCATCAACCACGACGGCGGTGCTTGGCTTTGCCACCGACCGCGTCCGGGGCGCCACGTTTCACCGTTTCGCCGTATCAGTCCGAGAAAGGTGCTGCGGGCAACTAGAATCGCCGCCATGCCCAAATTGTTGGCCGATACGGCGCCGCTGAAGGAGAGCCTGGATTTCCGCAGGTTGTGGGTCGGCACGTCGCTCTCTGCCATCGGTGCGCAGTTGACGGCTGTGGCAGTGAGCCTGGAGGTCTATCAGCTCACCGGCTCGACCTGGGCAGTGGGCGCGGTCGGCGTCGTCGGATTGATTCCGCTGGTGCTCGCCGGGCTCTACGGCGGCTCAGTGGTGGACGCCCACGACCGCCGAAAAGTAGCACTCTATTCTGGTCTGGTGCTGTGGGGCTGCACCGCGGTGTTTGCCCTGCAGGCATGGTTCCAGCTGGAACAGGTGTGGTTGCTCTATCTGGTGATCGCGGTGCACTCGGCCGCCGCCGGGATCAACCAACCGGCGCGCAACGCGATTGTGCCGCGGCTGGTGCGGCGCGAGATGCTGCCGGCGGCTAATGCCCTGACCATGATGACGTTCGGGCTGGGCATGACCATCGGGCCGCTGGCTGCGGGTCTGCTGGTGGCCAACGTGGGCTTCGGCTGGACCTACACCTTGGACGTCCTGACGTTCACGGCGGCCATCTGGGCGGTGGTCAAGCTGCCGCCGATCCCACCCGAGGGTGAGGTGCGCAAGGCCGGCCTGCAATCGGTGGTGGAGGGCCTGCAGTTCCTGCGCACCCGTCCGAACATCAGGATGACGTTTCTGGTGGACATGGCCGCGATGGTCCTGGCCCAGCCGCGTGCGCTGATGCCGGCCATCGGAGCGGTGATCATCGGCGGCGGCGAGGCCACGGCAGGCATCCTGCTGGCTGCGGTGGCAGCCGGTTCCTTTGTGGCGGCGGTGTTCTCCGGCCCGCTGGGAGGCGTCCGGCGGCAGGGGCTGGCGGTGCTGTGGTGCGTGGTGGTCTGGGGGATTTCCGTCGCCGGGTTCGGCGCCGTCGTCGTGATGGCAGGCCGTTCCGACGCCGCGGCCGCCGGCGACGTGAGTGAGTGGCTGTTGCCGGCGGCCCTTTGCCTTGCCGTAGCCGGTGGCGCGGACACGGTCAGTGGCGTCTTCCGGAACACCATCCTGCAATCGGCGACGCCCGATGCCATGCGCGGGCGGCTGCAGGGCATCTTCATTGTGGTGGTGGCCGGCGGCCCGAGGCTGGGCGATGCCGTCGCCGGCGGAGGCGGCCAATGGCTGGGCGAGGGGTTCGCCGCCCTCGCCGGCGGCATCGCCTGCGTATGCATGGTCGGGCTGCTGCACCGGTTGCAGCCCAGGTTCGCCCGCTATGACGATAGGCACCCAGAGCCGTAGCTGGTGCCGGTCCGCTGCGGAACTTGGCCCCGGATTCCGGCGTTGAAATAAGTGTCCGGTAGATACACTGAAACCGGACATGCTGCGCCGGCAGCGGCAGAGGGCCGCATCGGCGCGAGAGGACTTACACGCTGTGCACAACCACTTCAACGGACTGAAAACGGCAGGATTGCTGGGCGGGCTCTTCGCCCTGCTGCTGGCAATTGGCGCGCTGTTGGCCAGCGGGACCGGCAGTGCCAACTGGATCTGGATCATGGCCCTGATCGGTGTGGGCACCACCGCCTATAGCTACTGGAACAGCGACAAGCTGGCCATCCGCAGCATGCAGGCCTATCCGGTCACCGAAGCCGACCAGCCCGGAATGTACCGAATCGTCCGCGAACTATCCACGCGGGCCAACCAGCCGATGCCTCGGCTGTATGTTTCCCCGACCATGGCGCCGAACGCCTTCGCCACCGGGCGCAACCCGAAGAACTCGGCGGTCTGCTGCACCGAGGGCATCCTGCGCCTGCTGGATGAGCGCGAACTGCGCGGAGTGCTGGGCCATGAACTGATGCATGTCTACAACCGGGACATCCTGACGTCCTCCGTTGCCGCCGCCGTGGCCGGTGTCATCACCTCGGTCGCCCAGTTCCTGCTGTTCTTCGGCGGCCGCGACCGCAATGCCAACCCGCTGGCGCTGATCGCCATGTCCCTGCTGGCGCCGATCGCGGCCATGCTGATCCAAATGGCTGTCAGCCGCACCCGCGAGTACGACGCGGACGAAGACGGGGCCACGCTGACCGACGATCCGCTGGCGCTGGCCTCGGCGCTGCGCAAGCTGCAGTACGGCACGCAGCAGGCGCCGCTGCCGCAGGACCAGAAGCTGGTCAACACCAGCCACCTGATGATTGCCAACCCGTTCAAGGGCGGCGGCGTCAAGAAGATGTTCAGCACCCACCCGCCGATGGACGACCGCGTGGCGCGGCTGGAACGGATGGCCGGACGGCCGCTGGGCTACTGAGGCCGGCATGCGACTGCTGCTGATCCGGCACGGCCAAACTCCCTCCAATGTCCGCGGGCTGTTGGATACCGGGGCACCGGGGGCGGAGCTGACGGAGCTGGGCGAGGAGCAGGCCCGTGCGCTACCGACAGCGCTCGACGGCGAGCCGATCGACGCGCTTTTGGTCTCCACTTTGGTGCGCACACAGCTGACGGCGTCTCCGCTGGCCGCCGCCCGGAAGCTTGAGACCGACGTTCACGACGGGCTGCGCGAAATCTCCGCGGGCGAGCTGGAAATGCGCGGCGACCGCGATGCCGTGATTGCGTACATGACCACCGTCTTTGCGTGGGCATCGGGAGACCTGGACCGGCGGATGCCCGGCGGCCCGGACGGACACGAATCGTTCGGCCGCTTCGACGCGGTCATCGACGAAGCCCGGGCCTCCGGCGTCGGCACCCTGGCCGTGGTCAGCCACGGCGCCATGATCCGCAGCTGGGCCGGCGCGCGGGCGTCAAACTTGACGGTCCCGTTCGTCGCCCAGAACCAGTTGAGCAACACCGGAGTGGTGGTCCTCGACGAGGGACCGGGCGGCTGGGAGGCGCTGACCTGGATGGGCCAGGCCGTGGGCGGACCCGCACTGGCCGCCCCGCTCGCCGACGGTCCCACCGCCGATGCGGTCAACCCGGACCGCATTCCCACCGATTCGCAGGACTGATAGCAGCCTCGCCAACGCCTGCCGCCTGTTCCTCTCACGTGTCACAATCAAGCCCTGCGCGGTGTCCTATGTTTGGTAACCACAAAACTTGAGGGAGCTCGCGGTGACTACACATCAACGGATCGTCGTAATTGGAGCAGGCTACGCCGGAGTCATGGCCGCGAACCGGCTGGCCGGCAGCAAGGAACTTACAGGCAAGTTCGGCGTGACCGTCATCAACCCCTTCACGGACTTCGTCGAACGGATCCGGCTGCACCAGGTGGCGGCTGGCAGCCGGGAGTCGGCCTCGGTTCCGATCGAAACGGTGCTGCACCCGCTGGCCACGCTGGTGGTCGGCCAGGCCGCACGGATCGATCCGCACGCACACCACATCCACTTCGACGACGGCCGCGCCCCACTGGAATATGACTTCTTGGTCTATGCCCCCGGCAGCGCCAGCCAGTCCGCTCCTGCGGGGTCCGGGGGCTACGCGCTGCACGATGCCCAGTCAGCCAGCCGCCTGCGGCAGGCCTTGGAGCAGTTGGCGCCAGGCGCCGTCGTCAGCGTGATTGGCGGCGGCCTGACCGGCATCGAGGCGGCTGCCGAAATTGCCGAGGCGCATCCGCGGTTGACGGTGCGACTGGTCTCGCGCGGGCAGGTTGGGGCGGACCTGTCCGACGGCGGCCGCCGCGCCTTGCTCGCCCAACTCCGGGGCCTTGGGGTTCAGGTCAGGGAAGGGCACCGGGTGGACCGGTCGGACGGGCAGCAGATCACACTCTCGGACGGCACGTGCTTGGACTCCGACTGCACCATCTGGGCTGCCGGTTTCACCGCTCCAGGTCTCGCCCGAGCGAGTGGGCTGGCCACGGATGCCGACGGCCGGCTGCTTGTTGACTCAACCCTGGCCTGCCCCGACTTCCCGGAGATTTTCGGCGCCGGCGACGCTGTCCACGCGCCGGACACGGTTGCTTCGCACCTGCGGATGAGCTGTGCGATGGCCATGCCGATGGGTGCTCACGCCGCCGACAACGTTATTGCCCGGATCCGACAGCAGCGCCCCCAGGAGTTGTCCGCCGGCTTCCTGCTGCGCTGCATCAGTCTGGGCCGGAAGTCCGGGCTGGTCCAACCCGTGCGGGCGGACGACACCCCGCGCCGTCTTGCCCTGAGCAAACGGACCGGCGCCGTGGTCAAGGAACAGGTGTGCCGCATGACGCTGTCGTGGATCAGGGGAGAACGGCGGCGCAGCGGATCGTACAGCTGGCCCCGAGGCCCGCGCACGGCCGCGGCACAGTAAAACGCAGCATCGTCCGAACGGAATTCCGAGGAAGGACCCAGTACTCGGTTTTGCAGCCTCGATTACCTGTGTCTGTGGGGTAATACTCGCCTTTCGGCGGGCACATACCTAGATACATCCGGCCCACTACTCGAACCCTTCGGATCTGCCGCGATTTCGTTGCCCGCCGTTTAGTCCGCCTGTTAGTGTCACCGGATCCGCGCCACGCGGGGTTCATTTGGGGGAAAGAGTTCATCATGCGTTTTTCGTCATTGGCGGCCGCGACGACGTTGGGGCTCGTCGTCGCATTGGCATCAGCCGGTCCGGCACTAGCTGGTCCCGCCGAACGGCAGGCCGCCTGTACAGCGCTGGGCGGAACGCTCAGCGGCAACGGCAATAATCAAACTTGCACCGTCGTCACCGTCGTCGTAGGTCCGGATGTTCCGTCAGGCACTCCGACAACCACGTTCAGCCCGGACCGGCCCGTGGGCGATCCTGTCACGGTAGACACGTCGCTTCCATCCCGGCAGCCGGATCCCACGGTGACAACCGAGGAGCGCAATGCCGGCGACGCGACCGTCGTGAGGACCGAGCGAGCCGGCACCCCGGTCGTGACCGAGGAAGAGCGCGATGCCGGCGAGGCCGTCAGCGAGGACGTCGTTGTTCCGGGCACGCCGACGTCGACAACCCGGACGGAGCGGGGCACGCCGACGAGCACCGAGACGCCCGCGACCACCAACTGCCGCAGGGTGAACAACGAGCGGGCGGCGAAGCCCGTGGAGAGATGCGAAAGGGCCGTCCTGACCACCACGACGACGCCCACAACGATCGTCACCACGACGACCACCCCGCAGGAACGGGTCACCACGACGACCCAGCCGCGGGAGACGCTGATTACCACGACGACGCCGTTCACCGAGGTCTTCACCAGCACCCAGCAGCGTGAAATGTGCACCACCACGACCTACCAGACGGTGATCGCCACCGCGACGACGCAGCAGACGGAGCGCACGGCGACGACGACACAGCCGACAACGCGGACGACCACGAAGACGACCACCATTTTCAACTTCCCGCGTGGCACCGACGTCCCCACCCCCACCGGCACGCCTGACGTAAAGCAGTCAACGGAACCAGGGACTCCGGTGGTGACGGAAGCGGTGATTCCCGGCACGCCGATCGTGACCACCGGAACCCGGCCGGGCGACGAGGAATCGGAGCCCGAGTGCGCGCCGATCGCCCCCGTGGTGACGGTCACCGAAGGGGAAACGAGGCAGGAGGTTACGACGGCGACCGTGCCCGCAGAGCCGGTTGTCACCGTGACCCGTGAGGACATCGAACCGCTTGTCGTCGAGACCGCGGCCCCGGGGGCGCCGATCGTGACGACCGATGTCCGCAGCACCGGCAAAACCTGCTACAACAACCCTTCCAACGCAGAGCAGCGGGACAACCGCTGCGCAGCGTAGCTTCGGACCGGTTTCGCCGACCGCTGCCGCCTTCCGTTCAGGAGGGCGGCAGCGGTCATGCTATAGGCGCAGCCGTCCCTCACCTGCTCCAAGACGGCATGGCCGACTGCTGGAGAGAAACGAGGACCGCAGCCTGGTTTTGCGGCTGCGGTCCTTCCTGCTTCCGCGGACCCCTGTGGGGGACTCCCGCCTCAAACGACGCTTTGACTGACCGAGCGATGTCCTGCGCTACCGGTAGTTAATGAACTGCAAATCGACGTCCAGGTCAGAACCCTTGAGCAGGGAAATGACTTCCTGCAGATCGTCGCGGGACTTGGAGGTGACGCGCAGTTCGTCGCCCTGGATCTGGGCCTTCACGGCCTTGGGGCCCTCGTCGCGGATGATCTTCGAGATCTTCTTGGCCTGGTCCTGGGCAATGCCCTCCTTGATGCCGGCTTCAATCCGGTATTCCTTGCCCGAGGCGAACGGCTCGCCGGCATCCAGCGACTTCAAAGAGATACCGCGCTTGACCAGCTTGGACTGCAGCACGTCCAGAACGGCCTTTACACGCTCCTCGGAGTTTGCCTTCATCAGGATTTTCTCGCCGCTGAAGTCAACTTCGGCACCGACTCCCTTGAAGTCATAGCGCTGCGCAATTTCCTTCTGCGCCTGGTTCAAAGCGTTGGCAACTTCCTGCTTGTCCACCTTGCTGACGATGTCGAACGAAGAATCGCTGGCCATGGTTCCTCCTGGGTCGGGGCGTTTGTGCTTGGCACCAGCCTACTGAATCGCGAAGCGGCGGCGCAGGTTTCGCAGATTTCCCAGCTTTCACGCAGCTTTCGTCCATCGTTCGTTCATCCGGGTCGGCCAGAATCACTGTGCTGTATCAATCACCGATCTCCAGGAGAAGCACGCATGGGAGCCCGCCCGCGGTACATCGTCACATCGATAAGAGTTGCCGCGGGTTCCTTCCTGACGGCCACCGCCGTCGCCACGGTGGTTGTGATGGGTTCCGCGCCGGCCTCGGCCGCCACTGCCTCCCCGTCATCGGTGCAGACTCCTCCCAGGGCCGTCGGCGCTGTTCCCTTGCTTCCGCGGGAATTGAATGAGCTCGAGCGGCAACCAGGGCAGGGACTTACAGACTCCGCAGCCGGCGACACCCACGGCCCGGACGGCGACCGTATCAGCCCGGACGGCGACCGTTTCAGCGGCGCCGGTGCGTCCGCTGAAGCTGCAACACTCCCCGGAGCTGACTCGGTGTCGCGCTTGGATGGCATCTGTCGGGAGATGGACCAGGCGGTGCAGATGCATTTGGTCACTCGGGACCAAGCCGACCGCTTTGTGAGCCAGATGCACGAGCGGATTCTCCGGGGTTTATAGCTGCGAAGAACCCCGATTCGATTCTTGGGCCGATCTTTGTGTAAAGTTGTCTTGCTTCCTCACGGGGAAGCGGTCTTCTGATGAAGAAGGCGTTCGGCAGATTACCCGAGCGGCCAAAGGGGGCTGACTGTAAATCAGCTGGCATTGCCTACGGGGGTTCGAATCCCTCATCTGCCACCGAACGGGAAACCCCGTCTGACCAAGTGACTTATTGGTTGGACGGGGTTTTTCCGTACATGCCGGTTTCACCGGGCGCCGCTGGTTCACCGCGACGGCGGGCCGGGACCGGTGTCGATAGACTTGACCGCGGATGTGACCGGCGGCGTCTGGCCGCCAATGACGAGGAGTTCTCTTGCGACAATTCACCGCCCGTTTCGCGACGCCGGAGGAAATCGAGGCATGGGACAGCCATGTCACGGCGAACCCCAATGGCGGCAACATGCTGCAGGCCAAGGCCTACGCCGCGGTAAAAGCGGAGCACGGGTGGAAGCCGCTGTACCTCGCGTATGAAACCGACGGCTACACCAGCTACAACCTGGTGCTGGAAAAGCAGGTTCCGCTGCTGGGCAAGTACTGGTACATGATCAAGGGCCCGGATGTCGCGTCCCCCGACGACCTGCCCGGCATTTTCGAAGCGAACCGCCGCTTCTGCCGTGAGCAGGCGCGCGGTGTCTTCGCGATCCGGATCGAGCCGGACGTTGAGGCCACCGATGAAACGCGGGCTCTGCTGACACGCGAAGGGCTGGTCAAGATGCCAGACCTGCAGCCGAACGATCACACCGCGATCGTGGATATAGCGCCGGAGCCGGAAGTAATCCTCAAAAGCTTCTCGTCCCGCGGCCGCAACGCCGTGCGCCGGGCGATCCGCGAAGGTGCCGAAGTGGTCACGGCCGAGCCGACGGAGGAGAACTTCCGGGCCATGTTCAACCTGATGGGGCAGGTGCAGCAGGGCCAGAAAAACGTGCAGGTCCGTTCCTTCGAATACTTCAAGGCTTTCTGGGGCAACTTCATTGCCGCCGGACAAGGCAGGCTGCTGTTCACCTACGAAGACGGCAAGCCGTCCGTGGGAGCATTTGTGGTCAATTACGGACGCAAGGGCACCTACAAGGACGGCGGATCGCTGCCGCGGCGCAAGCAGTACGGCGATTCACATCTCATCCAGTGGACGGCGATGAACCAGCTCAAGGAACTGGGCATCACCAGCTACGACTTGTGCGGAACTCCGCCGGCGTCCGAGCTCAAGAACCCCGAGCATGAGTACTACGGGCTGGGCTTGTTCAAAACCAGCTTCACCAAGACCATCACCGATTTCGTTGGCTGCTATGACCAAGTGGTCTCCCCGCTCAGGTACAAGCTGTGGTCGGCTGCCGGGGAGAAGATCGCCCGCGGACTCTACGTGCGCCGGCGCCACCAGCCGTTCTACTGAGCAGCTCCCGCGCCACATCAATTCGGTGCGCCTCCAAGGCGGCCGCCTCAGCCAGGCCTCACGCCGCCTCGCTCAGCGGCAGTGGATGGATGTCCCAGAGGAAGCAGTACGTGGTTGACCCGGAATTGTGCATGACGTTGTAGTACAGCCATTGCCACGCAGATGCGTCGTTATGGTCGGCCGGAGCAGGCGGACAGTCGGCCGGCGTGTACCACCGTCCATCGCTCCAGATGTAGTGCAGGTCGCCCACGTAGGTGGCTGCCGGCCCGGCGCCGGGTTTGCCGTGCGGCAGCCCGATTCTGTCCTTCAGCGAGGCGCCGTCGCCCACGGCGTACAGTTCGGTCTTCGACGGATCATGGGCGAACGGGAGCTTCTCGCTCAGCTGGTCTATCAAGCCGATGCTCTTCGAGATGGCGGCGTCCAGCTCCAAGCCATCTGTGACAATCAGGACGGTGTAGCGGTTCATGTCGTTCCCCTCCGAATGACGGCGTCCGGTGGAACCGACCTTAAGGAGCCCAGCACCCCCGCCGGTAGGGGTCCACAGCAGGCTGTGGATAACGACCCAACCGCCACGGATAGGCTGCACGGCAGGGTGTGGATATACCCTCAAAAGCTCATGCGCTGAGCGAACACGGGGAGACAGTCTGCAGCCCGGCGCGTAGCGTAGACCTATGGCAACCATCGATATCACCGAGGCCCAGTTCCCGCAGACCATCGAAGAGAACGACATCGTGTTCGTTGACTTCTGGGCCGACTGGTGCGGCCCCTGCAAGCAGTTTGCCCCCGTCTACGACGCGGCGTCCGAGCAACACGACGACATCGTCTTCGCCAAGGTGGACACCGAGGCGGAGCAGAATCTTGCCGCGGCCGCCGGAATCACCTCGATCCCCACCCTGATGGCCTTCCGTGAAAAAGTGCTGGTCTTCTCCCAGCCCGGCGCGCTGAACTCCACCCAGTTCACCCAGTTGGTGGACGCGGTCAAGGGTTTGGACATGAAGGAAGTCCACGCCCAGGTTGCAGCCCAGCAGCAGGCGGGGCAGGACGGCCAGGCGTAGCCTCCCCCCGATCAAGAACCTCCCGAGGGAGCAGGGCGATTGCCCTGCTCCCTCGGTGCGTTAAGTCGGTGGGTTAACTTGGTGCCTCGACGCTTGCTCCCGCGCTGCCTGCGTTCAGTGCCGGCGGTGGTCCTGCGGCGCCAACCGCGGGCCGAAGGCCGGCTTGCGGAAACCGCTGAGCACCAGCATCCGCACCACCCGTTGCCGATGTCCCCGCCACGGTTCGAGGAGCTCAAGCATTCCGGCGTCGTCCGTCTTGCGCCCGGTGAGGGCGTAGCCGACAAACGCCGCCAGATGGAAGTCGCCCACTGACACCGAGTCAGGGTCCCCGTGCGTGCGCTGCGCTGTCTCGGCCGCGGTCCACGGTCCGATCCCGGGTATGGTGCACAGCTTGCTGGCCAGTTCCGCTCCTGCCGGCAGCGACGCCAGCCGCTCCAGCGCATCGGCGGAGGAACAGGCACGGATGATCGTGGCCGAGCGCTTCGAGTCCACCCCGGCGCGGTGCCAGTCCCACGACGGAATGCGCCGCCACCCCTGAGCGGTCGGCGGGACCATGAGCCCGACCGGAGCAGGCCCCGGCGCGGGGGTCCCATGCCGCCGGACCAGGTATTTGTAGGAGTAACGCGCCTCGATCGTGGTGATCTTCTGCTCCAAAATCACCGGCACCAGTTCGTCAATCATCCGCCCGCTGGCCGGCAGGCGCAGCCCCGGATGCCGCCGCCGCGGCACGCTCACCAGCCGCGGCAGGCCCGCGTGGAACTCCGGTGCGTCGAACCCCGACCAGTCATCGTTGACCCCCAGCAGGGCCGGCAGCCCGGCCAGTGCTTCTTCCGCGCCCGGCCCCCACGCCTGTCCCATAACGACGGCGGTGCCCCGGCTGCCTGCCGCGCCGTGGGGGTCGTCTTCGTGTGGTGAGTCTTCGTGTGGTGTGTCTTCCCAACGGCCTTCGTGGTCCCGGCGCGGCCCCTGGGTGATGCGCAGGGTGGCCGCACCGGAGGAGGTGTTCAGCGTTAGCCAGGCACCGGCGTCGTCAATCCGGGCGGTGGGATCCTGCTTGCCCCGGGACAGGATGGACAACGTCCCGGGCAGGTCGTAAGGCTCCGGGAACTCGACCGCCTTGGTGAGTCCGGTGGTCCCGGACGCAGAGGCAGTGGAAAGCATGGATTAATCGTCGCACGCGGGGCAGACAGTTGCGGCCCGGCCGACGGCCCAGCCGCCACTCCGGGCGCACCGGCGGTGCCGGCGTGAACCCGTCTTACGCTGGATGTGCCCCTGTTATGGGCTGGCAGGTAGATTTGGGCCCATGAAATATGCCAATTCTGTTCTGGACCTGATCGGCAACACACCGTTGGTCAAGCTGAACAAAGTGACCGAAGGTATTGCTGCCACCGTCCTGGCGAAGGTGGAGTATTTCAACCCGGGCGGATCGATCAAGGACCGCATTGCGGTGAAGATGATCGAGGAAGCCGAGAAGGACGGGCGGTTGAAGCCCGGCGGCACAGTGATCGAACCCACCAGCGGCAACACCGGTGTGGGGCTGGCGCTGGTGGCGCAGCAGAAGGGCTATAAGTCCATCTTCGTGACCCCGGACAAGGTGGGCCTGGAAAAGCGCGACGTACTCAAGGCCTACGGCGCCGACGTGGTGGTCACGCCCACGTCTGTGGCTCCGGACAGCCCGGAATCCTACTACGGGGTCTCTGACCGGCTGGTGACAGAGGTGGACGGCGGCTACAAGCCGGACCAGTTCAACAACCCGGCAGCTCCGGCGAGCCACTATGAGACAACCGGCCCGGAGATCTGGCGCGATACGGACGGCCAGGTCACCCACGTGGTGATAGGCGCCGGCACCGGCGGAACGATCACGGGAACCGGCCGCTACCTGAAGGAAATTTCCGCCGATCGCCCCGCCGGCCCGGTGAAGATCATCGGTGCCGACCCGGAGGGCTCGGTTTACTCCGGCGGCACCGGACGGCCGTACTTCGTCGAGGGCGTGGGCGAGGACATGTGGCCGGACAACTACGACAAGTCCGTGCCGGACGAGGTCCTGGCCGTTAATGACGCGGAAGCGTTCGCGATGACCCGCCGGCTGGCGCAGGAAGAGGGACTGCTGGTGGGCGGCTCCTCTGGCATGGCCGTGGTGGCAGCGCTGAAGGTGGCCAAGGACCTGGGCCCGGACGACATTGTGGTGGTGATCCTGCCGGACTCCGGCCGCGGCTACCTGGGCAAGATCTTCAACGACGAATGGATGAAGTCCTATGGCTTCATCGCCGGCGGAGAAGAGGCCTCCGTAGGCGAGATTCTGCAGCGTAAGAGCGGCCGGCTGCCGGATCTGGTGCACACCCACCCCTACGAAACCGTGCGCGACGTCATCGAAATTATGAACGAATACGGTGTCTCCGTGCTGCCGGTCCTGTCGCAGGAACCCCCGGTGGTCATGGGCGAGGTGGTCGGAGCCGTGAACGAACGGGAGCTGACTGCCAAGCTGTTCAAGAACGAAGCGAAGCTGACCGACAAGGTCGGCGACCATATGGGAGCAGGGATGCCGCTGGTCGGATCACTGGAGCCGGTGTCCGCCGCGCGCGAAAAGCTGCAGTCGGCCGACAGTGTGCTGGTCACGCTGGCCGGGGCACCGGTGGGCGTGCTGACCCGGCACGACCTGCTGACCTACCTCACGAGCTGAAGGAGAGAAGAATGAGTGCAGAGAACAACCAGGGCTTCAACACCCGGGCCGTGCACGCCGGCCAGGTGCCGGACGAAGCCACCGGCGCGGTGGTGCCGGCGATCTACCAGTCTTCGACCTTCGCCCAAGACGGCATCGGCGGACTGCGCAACGGCTATGAATACGGCCGCGGCACCAACCCCACCCGCGACTCGCTGCAGGTGCAGTTGGCGGCGGTGGAGGGCGGCAAGCACGCGTTCTCCTTCGCTTCCGGCCTGGCCGCCGAAGACGCGCTGATCCGCGCCCTGCTCGCCCCGGGCGACCACATTGTGCTGGGCAACGATGCCTACGGCGGAACCTACCGCCTGATCAACCGGGTGCTGGGCGCCTGGGGCATCGGCCACACCGTGGTGGACATGTCCGACACGTCGGCGGTAGCCGCAGCGGTTAACGAGCACAAGGCCCGGTTCCTCTGGGTGGAGACGCCGTCCAACCCGATGATGAAGGTCACCGACATCGCAGCGCTGGCCGAACTGGCCCACGACGCCGGTGCGCTGCTGGTGGTGGACAACACCTTCGCCTCGCCGTACTTGCAGAATCCGCTGGCCTTCGGCGCCGACGTCGTGGTGCACTCGACCACCAAGTACATCGGTGGACACTCGGACGTGATCGGCGGTGCCGTGGTGCTCAACGACGACGAGCTCGCCGAGAAGGTTGGCTTCGTCCAGTTCGCCGTGGGCGCCGTGTCTGCCCCGCTGGACGCCTTCCTGACCACCCGCGGCCTGAAGACCCTGGGCGTGCGGATGGACCGGCACTCTGCCAATGCGCAGGCCGTGGCCGAATGGCTGCAGGGCCGGTCCGAAGTCGAGGCCGTTTTCTACCCGGGCCTGCCCGACCACCCCGACCACGAGCTGGCCAAGAAGCAGATGCGCGGCTTCGGCGGCATGGTCTCGGTCTCCTTCACCGGTGGCGAGGCGGCGGCACGCAAGGTCGCCGAGTCCACCACGGTGTTCACGCTGGCCGAATCACTGGGCGGCATCGAGTCGCTGGTCAACTACCCGTCGGAGATGACCCATGCCTCGGTGAAGGGCACCGAACTGGCTGTGCCGGAGAACCTGATCCGGTTGTCCGTGGGCATCGAGGACATCGAGGACCTCATTGCCGACCTGGAACAGGCTTTCGCCCAGCTCTAGCCACAGCTAACTTCACCAGGTCAGCAGCGCAGAGGCCTACGGTACCCGGGGACGCCGTAGGCCTCTGGCGTGTCTGGGGCGCGGAAGGGAATACTGTGCCCATGGATCCGAACAAGCAGTACCCACCGGCCAGCGTTGTCCCCGGTCTGCAGTCGCGGAAAGCGGCGGAACTGATCGAATTTCTCACCGGCACCGTTGGGTTCATCGAACACGCCCGGTTCGAAGAGCACGGTGTAGTGCTCCACGCCGAGCTGCTGTGGCCGGAAGGCGGCATGGTAATGGTCTCCAGCCATGCAGAAGGCACACTCTGGGCCCGCGAGCCGGGTTCGGCCCAGCTGAACGTGTACACCCATGATCCGGATGACCTCTATGCCCGGTTGAAGGCAGCCGATGTCTCCATCATCCGCGACCTGCAGGACACCGACTATGGGGACCGCGGCTTCGGCATCAACGATCCGGACGGGAACCTCTGGGCGTTCGGCAAATACCGCGGGCAGCCACTGCCCAGCGCGGGCGGGTCCGAGGACCAGGACGTCAGCTACGAAGGCCACGCCTAGCCAGGCGCCCGGCAAACAATACGATGGCACCATGACCTCCGGATTTCTGCTGGCCCTCTGCCGGATCCACGCGCTCAAACCCGATGCCAGCAAGGTGGGAATCACCGGCATCGACAAGCGCCCGGTCGACGGCAGGATCCCCCTCCACACCCTGGGGTTGTGCGCTGATGTGCAGGCGGACCGCAAGAACCACGGCGGTGAGTTCAAGGCCCTCTACGCCTATGCCCAGGAAGACGCCGAGAGGTGGTCGGAAGAGCTCGGGCGTGACATCCCGCCGGGTTTGTTCGGCGAGAACCTACGGACCACCGGCGTGCAGGTCAGCGGGGCGTTGGTGGGGGAGCGGTGGCAGGTGGGTCCGGAGGTCGTCGTCGAAGTAACCATGCCGCGGATCCCGTGCGCCACCTTTGCCCGGCACATGGATGAGCCCCGGTGGGTCAAGCGCTTCCTGCAGCAAGGTCTGCCCGGCGCCTACCTCAAGGTCATCACTGCCGGCTCCCTTGCCGCCGGCGACAGGATCGACGTCGTCTTCCGGCCGGGCCACGGTGTCAGCGTGGCGGAGTCATCGCTGGGGCTCACCCCGGAGCAGGCACAGGCCCTCCTGGCAGCGGAAGCCAGCGGCGAAATTGCGCTGCACGGCAACGTCGGCAAGGCAGTCCGCAGGGCCTTGGGCCGGGGCCGCGTGCACGCGGCTACATAGCTGCCATTCGCGGTCCACGCGGGTCCACCGGGTCTCCACGCGCTCGCTGGCGCTCGCTTGGTCGACCACCGGGTCTCCACGCGCTCGCTGGCGCTCGCTTGGTCGACCACCGGGTCTCCAGGCGCGCTCGCTTGGTCGACGACCGGGTCCACATGGTTGTCCCCTAGACCAACCGGCCGTAGTCTTTATGCAACTTGTTGTGCAAAGGAGTGCAGAGTGGCCGTGGCGTACCCGAACCTGTTTGAACCGTTGGACCTCGGCTTTGCCGTCCTGCCCAACCGGGTGCTGATGGGGTCCATGCACGTAGGGCTCGAGGAACTGCCCGGCGGGTTCGAGCGGATGGCCGCCTTTTATGCCGAGCGCGCCCGCGGCGGCGTCGGACTGATCGTCACCGGCGGCATCGCCCCCAATGCCGATGGCCGGTTGCAGCCCGGCGGAGCGATGATGACGAGGGCGGAGGAGGCCGCCCGCCACCGCGTCATCACCGATGCGGTCCATGCCGAGGGCGGGCGTATCGCGCTGCAGCTGTTGCATGCGGGCCGCTACGCCGCGCACCCGGAGCCGGTGGCGCCCAGCCCTCTGCAGGCTCCCATCAGCCCGTTCCGTCCCCGCGAACTGAGCGAAGCGGACATTGAGCAGACCATCGAGGACTTCACCGCCGCTGCGGCGCTGGCCCGCGAGGCAGGGTACGACGGCGTGGAGATCATGGGCTCCGAGGGCTACCTGATCAACGAGTTCATTGTGGCCCGGACCAACCAGCGCACCGACGGCTGGGGCGGCAGCTACGCGAACCGGATCCGCTTCCCGTTGGAAATCGTCCGCCGCACCCGCCAGCGCGTGGGGGAGGACTTCATCATCATCTACCGGTTGTCCATGCTGGACCTGGTGGAAGGCGGCTCCAGCTTCGAGGAAGTGGCCGAACTGGCCCGCGGCGTCGAAACGGCCGGGGCCACCATCATCAATACCGGCATCGGCTGGCACGAATCCCGGGTGCCGACGATCGCCACCTCGGTGCCCCGGGCGGGCTTCGCCTGGGTCACCCGCAGGCTGATGGGCGCCGTCGGAATTCCCCTGGTGGCAACCAACAGGATCAACAACCCGGACACCGCCGAACAACTCCTGGCCGACGGATGCGCGGACATGGTCTCCATGGCGCGGCCGTTGCTGGCCGATCCAGCGTTTGTGCTGAAGGCCTCGCGCGGCCGGGCGGACGAAATCAATACCTGCATCGCCTGCAACCAGGCCTGCCTGGACCACACCTTCGCCGGCAAGATCACCTCCTGCCTGGTTAATCCGCGCGCCTGCCACGAAACCGAACTGGTGATAGCGTCGGCGGCTGAGCCGAAGTCGCTGGCCGTTGTCGGCGCCGGACCAGCCGGCCTGGCCTGCGCCGTCACTGCCGCCTCGCGCGGCCACCGGGTCACGCTGTTTGAAGCCGCGGAGGAGATTGGCGGCCAGTTCAACCTGGCCAAGCAGATCCCCGGCAAGGAGGAGTTCCACGAGACCATCCGCTACTTCGCCCGCCAACTGGAGCTGCTCGGCGTCGACGTGCGGCTCAAGACCCATGCGACGGCAGCTGAGCTGGCCGAGGGCGGATTCGACGAGATCGTGTTGGCCACCGGCGTGGTGCCTCGCGTACCGGATCTGGACGGCGTGGACCACCCGAGCGTAGTCGGCTACGTGGACGTGCTGCGCGACCACCGGGAACTCGGTGACACGGTGGCAGTGCTGGGCGCCGGCGGCATCGGATTCGACGTCAGCGAGTACATCACCCAGGCCGGCCCCAGTGCCGCCTTGGACCCGGAGCGGTTCCGCGAGCACTGGGGGATCGACGACGACCCGGCCGTCCGCGGCGGCGTCGCCGAACCGCGTCCCGGCCGGTCGGCCCGGACTGTCATCCTGCTGCAGCGCAAGGACGCCAAGATCGGCGCCGGACTGGGCAAAACCACCGGATGGATCCACCGCGCGGAGTTGAAGAGCCGCGGCGTGCAGATGATCCCCGCCGCCACCTACCGCAAAATCGACGACGACGGACTGCACCTGACCGTCGACGGCACCGACTCGGTACTCGCCGTCGACAACGTGGTGCTCTGCACCGGGCAGGAACCGCAGCGGGAGCTGCTGGAAGCGCTGGAAAGCTTGGGCCTGCCGGTCCATCTGGTGGGCGGCGCTGACGTCGCCGCCGAACTCGACGCCAAACGCGCCATCAACCAAGCAACCCGGCTCGCCGCGGCGCTGTAGCGGAAGGTACCCGACCATGTCCCTGCCGCACGCCATCCTTACCGCGCTGCTGGAAAAACCCGGATCCGGGGCAGAACTGGCCCGCCGGTTCGACAAGTCCTTCGGCTTCTTCTGGCCGGCCACGCACCAACAGATTTACCGTGAATTGGCCAAGCTGGAACTGAACGGCCTGGTCCGGTCCACCGGCCGCGACTCCAGCCGCGGCCGCGCGAAGGACTACACGGTGCTCGCCGCCGGCCGGGAAGAACTGAGCCGCTGGACGCGGGAACAGCAGGAGCCTCGGCCCGTGCGTGAGGAATTGATGATCCGGCTGCGCGCCTCCTCGGTGTTGGGCGACGTCCCCATCACCGCCGAACTCGAGCGGCATCTCGACCTGCACCGCAGCCAGCTGGCAACCTACCTCCAGCTGGACGAACGGGGGACGTGGAACGACGCCAACCGGCTGCAGCGTGCCGTGCTGCAGGCCGGCATCATGTTTGAGCAGACGTGGATCGAATGGGCCGAACAAACGCTGGCGCTGCAGCCCGGAGCGGTGGCTGATCGCGCAACCAGCGCCCCGAGGTGACCTGCTGTGCCGAACGTCACCGGCCGTCGTCGTACCTTCCCGAAGAAATAAGCCGCTGGCATGCCGTACACTGGATGCATCCCCCACTGTCGGTATTCCCTTAGTTCTGCGCGATAATGCCACTCACGGTCTTGTCGAAGCGTCTGATTGGTGTGTGGGTCCGCCTCTAAACGGCGGGCAGTTTCATGTTTGGGAGCGCCGGCTAAAGAAAACGCCGCTAGGTTTCCCCGCAGAGTGCGGGCAGCCAGCGAAGCGGCGGAAAGCCCTGCCACGGGATTGCAATAGCGCCGGGCTTTGAGTCAGAGGACTGCGGACATTCATGTGCCGCGGCCACCGGTCCCCAGCTGAATACGAGGAACTGCCCCGTGTCCGAAAACACTGTTAATACCCTGCCCGAAAACACCGACGCCGCTCCGGCCGTCGAAGAAGAGAACACCGTACTTTTCACCGACTTCGGCCTCGACGGCCGCGTCCTAGCCGCTTTGAAGGACGTCGGCTACGAAAAGCCCTCGCCGATCCAGGCCGCCACCATCCCCGTGCTGCTCGAGGGCCGGGACGTCGTGGGCCTGGCCCAGACCGGCACCGGCAAGACCGCAGCCTTCGCCGTTCCGGCGCTGTCCCGGATGGCCGAGCTGCCGCCGACCAAGAACACCCAGATCCTGGTGCTGGCACCCACCCGTGAACTGGCCCTGCAGGTGGCGGAGGCGTTCTCCTCCTACGCCGCGCACATGGACGATTTCACCGTGCTGCCGGTCTACGGCGGCTCCGCCTACGGCCCGCAGCTGGCCGGCCTGCGCCGCGGCGCACAGGTTGTTGTCGGCACCCCCGGCCGCGTGATCGACCACATCGAAAAGGGTTCGCTGGACCTGTCCGAACTCCAGTACATGGTGCTGGACGAGGCCGATGAAATGCTGCGCATGGGCTTCGCCGAAGAGGTGGACCAGATCCTCTCGAAGACGCCGGAAGACAAGCAGGTGGCCCTGTTCTCGGCGACCATGCCGACCGCCATCCGCCGGATCGCCAAGAAGTACCTGAAGGACCCGGCCGAAATCACGGTCAAGGCCAAGACCACCACCGGCACCAACACCCGTCAGCGCTACCTGCAGGTCATGGGCCCGCACAAGCTGGACGCCATGACCCGGATCCTGGAAGCCGAAGATTTCGACGGCGTGATTGCCTTCGTGCGCACCAAGATGGCAACCGAGGACCTGGCCGACAAGCTGAAGGCCCGCGGCTACCGCGCCGCCGCCATCAACGGCGACATCCCGCAGCAGCAGCGTGAGCGCACCGTCGAGGCGCTGCGCGACGGCAAGATCGACATCCTGGTGGCCACCGACGTTGCCGCCCGTGGTCTGGACGTCGAGCGCATCACCCTGGTGGTCAACTACGACATCCCGCACGACACCGAGTCCTACGTGCACCGCATCGGCCGCACCGGCCGTGCCGGCCGTTCGGGCGATGCCATCCTGTTCATGACGCCGCGCGAGAAGTACCTGCTGCGCGCCATTGAGAAAGCCACCCGCCAGCCGGTCGAGCAGATGAACCTGCCCTCTGCCGAGACCATCAACAACCTCCGGATGAGCAAGTTCGCGGAGAAGATCACCGAGACCTTGGCTTCCGAAGATGTTTCGGTGTTCCGCGACCTGATCGCGAACTACGAGACCGAGCACGACGTTCCGGCAGCGGAAATCGCCGCTGCCCTGGCGGTCATGGCGCAGGGCGGACGCCCGCTGCTGGTCCAGGACCTGCCGGAAGCACCGAAGGGCCAGCGCGAGCGCGCCGGCGGCGGACGCGACGGCATGAACTCCCGCGGCCCGTCCCGCACGCTGACCGAGGGCAACGCCACCTACCGGATCGCCGTCGGACGCCGCAACCGCGTGATGCCCGGCTCCATCGTCGGCGCCATCGCCAACGAGGGCGGCCTGTCCGCCGCGCAGATCGGCGGCATCGACATCCGCTCGGACCACTCGCTGGTTGAACTGCCCGCGGATCTGAGCAAGGACCAGCTCCGCGCGCTGTCGAAGACCCGCATCGGCGGCGAGCTGATTCACCTCGAGCTCGATGCCGGCCGCAAGCCGCGCCGGGACCGCGACGACGTCGGCGGCGGCCACCGCGGTGGGTTCCGCAGCGACCGGGGAGACCGGCCGTTCACCAAGAAGTTCGACAACGACCGCCCCTACAAGAAGAAGTTTGACGGGGATCGTCCGTACAAGAAGAACGACGGCGAGCGCAGCTTCAGCGGCGACCGCGCCGATCGTGGCTTCGGCGGCGACCGCGACCGCAGCTTCGGCGGTCCGCGCAAGCCCCGCCACACCCGCGGCTAATCACCGCCGGATCCGCTAGCAACCCCTCCGGGGCATCTGTCATGGACAGGTGCCCCGGAGGCGTTTAACAGCCCTGCGGCGTCAGCGATTCTTGGTGCCGGAGACCACCGCGGACCTATGCTCGGCGGAATGAGAGACTTCTGCTTCAAGCCCACAGCTCGCAAAGACGGCAGAAGCCGCCTCTGCCTGGCGCTCGCTCGTTTCCACCAGAACAGTTCCGCCCGGTGCCAACCACTCGGGTGCGCCCGCCGCAACGCGGCGCATGACCGCCAAACCGTCAGCACCGCCGTCGAGCGCCCACGCCGCTTCATGCAGACGGGCCTCGGCCGGCAGCAGGGGGATCTGTTTGCTGGGCACATACGGCACGTTGGCGGCCAGGACGTCAACGCGGCCCCGCAGCCTCACCGGCAATGCACTGAAAAGGTCGCCCTGGTGAACCTGCCCGGCCGGCAGGTTTTTACCCGCACAGGCAACCGCCGCCGGGTCGACATCAGCGGCGTGCAGCTCGGTGGGTGCCAGCTGCACTCGCAGCGCCGCCGCCACCGCCCCGGAGCCGCAGCACAGATCGATGACGACTTCGGTGGTCGCCGGGGCCAGGGCAACCGCCCGCTGGACCAGGAACTCCGTCCTCCGGCGAGGCACAAAGACTCCGGGGGCCACGGCAATACGGAACCCGCAGAACTCAGCCCAACCGAGGACCTGCTCCAGCGGCATGCCGGCAGCCCGCTGTTCCACTCTGGCAGCGAGTACTCCCGCTGGGCCGCCTTCAGCCAGCAGCAGGTCCGCCTCTTCCTCAGCAAATACGCACCCTGCCTGACGCAGCCGGGAAACAATTTTATCCCGGGGCGCGGATGACTGGGGCACCTGCATGAGTTCCTTTCGAACGGTGCCCCCAGACTACCTACCAGTGGCCGTTCCGCGCCGCGCTCCGTGTGATCTCCACTGCACTTTAGAGGGGGGATCCGCGCATCCGAAGGTTCGATTCCGTGGCCATTCGACGCCTGCAGTGTGGCATTGACCACGGACGCTCGATTCGATTTCATCCCGGGGCAAATTGCTGGTAATGTATTTCTCCGTTGCCCCCCTAGCTCAGTGGTAGAGCGCGTTCTTGGTAAGAACGAGGTCACCGGATCGATTCCGGTGGGGGGCTCTGAATGGCAAAGCCCGCGTCTGTGTCGCGAGACGCAGCGCGGGCGTTCCCATTCGTGGCGGTGTAGCTCAGCTGGTTAGAGCGCACGACTCATAATCGTGAGGTCCCCGGATCGAGTCCGGGCACCGCTACAGATCCTTGAAGGGTCCGATCGGAACTACGGTTCCGGACGGGCCCTTCAGCTTTATTTCGGGGGCCTGCCGGTCGGCGCAGCTGCCTTGACTAGAGTGGACGCCATGCCCGCCCTCTATCTTGCCCACGGCATCGTCTGGACCCCGGCGGGGCCTCAGCTGCGCCTGGCCTCCCCGGATGGCGCGCCGGAGGACGTGCCGGTCCGAGCCGGGACCCGGTTGGGCTTCCGTGTGCTGAATCCCCAAGTGTTCTGCCTGGGCAGCCACCGCGTGTATTCCGCGGAGAAGCGGACCCATGTTCCGTGCCGTTTGCAGGCGACGGCGGAGCGCGGCTACCAATGTGCGAACTGCTTCCTCAATGACGACTTGCGCTTCCTGCATGACAGCCATCGCAGCGGCCGGGCGCCTGAGGGACTGTTGCTGTACCTCGCGCAGCCACACTGGCTCTACGTGGCGACCTTCGCCAACGGTGCCAGCAAGGTTGGAACGGCAGCCAACGTCCGAAAGTCATTGCGGCTGGCCGAGCAAGGCGCCGTGGTCGCCCGTTACGTTGCCAAGACGCGTGACGGGCGGGTGGTCCGGGTGCTGGAGGACATGGTTTCGGGAGCTACCCAGCTGACTCAGGCTGTGCGCAGCGCTGCCAAGTATGCCGGGCTCCTGACCCCGCTGCCTGCGGATGACTTGGAGCGCATCAACGCCAGCCACGCTGCTACTGTCCGCAACTTGCTGCCTGCCGCTCAACTGGAGGGTTTCGACGTCGTCGACGAACAGTGGCAGCTGCCGGAACTTGCGGCGCCGGTGTTGGTTGACGGCATCAAAAGGAGCTACCCGAGCAGCTTTGATTCTGGAGACCACGGGCTCACTATGCGGGGCATGCTCGGCAGCGTCGCGGCGGTGCAGCTGACGGAGGGCGGACCGCGCTTCTTGGTGGACCTCGGACGACTGAAGGGCCGCCGGATCGCGCTGGGGGACTTCGTCTCGGAGCTGCCGGCCATGCAGGAACAGCTGTTCTAGCAAATGATCACGACCGCGGCCGAAGCACAGCACATTGCCGCGCGGTTCGGCTGGTAGCGGTGCGGCCGGTAATCTTGGAGTATGAATCCTTGGGACCTCGGCTCGCCGCTGTATCGCAAGCTGGTGGTCTCTGCCATGGGACTGATCGGCGTCGGGATCCTGCTGTCCGTCATAGGCGCCTCGGCCAGCATCCAATGGCTGATCTGGGCCGCAATTGCGGTCATTGCCACCGGACTGCTGACCCATCTGGCAGGGCTACTGGTGCGATTCCGCGACGCCCGGGCGCGCCAAGCGGCCGCGAATCCACGCAGCACGCCGCCGGCCAAGCGACGTTAGTCCATTTCCGCTCACTCCACCTGAAGGAGATCCATGTCCGAGCAAGCAGGGGTCAACCCCGACCTCGCTGGCCGCGTGTATCCGGCCGGACCTGCCTATACCGTTGGGCGCGAGAAAATCAGGGAGTTCGCCTCGGCGGTGAAAGCCACGCACCCCGCGCACTTCGACGTTGAAGCCGCCCGCGCACTCGGCTACGCCGACGTGGTGGCACCGCCCACCTTCGCCATCATCGTGGCCCAACGCGCAGATGCCCAGCTGATCGAGGATCCAGACGCCGGCATCGATTTTTCCCGCGTCGTCCACGCCGACCAGCGGTTTGTGCACCACCGGCCCATCGTTGCCGGCGACGAACTCGTCGCTGAGCTGCACGTGGACCAAGTCCGTGCCATGGGCGGCGGAGCCATGATCACCACGCGCGCCGAGATCAGCACCGTGGCCGGCGAAAAAACGGCCACCACCACGTCGTCGATCCTGGTGAGAGGGGAAGGCCAGTGAGCGTCGAACTGAACGAACTGACCGTTGGACAGGACATCGGCTCACGAGCCATTGAGGTCTCCCGCGCCGACTTGGTCAGGTACGCCGGAGCCTCGGGTGACTTCAACCCGATCCACTGGAACGGACGCTTCGCCGAGCAGGTGGGACTCCCCGGAGTCATCGCACATGGCATGTTCACGATGGGCGCCGCCGTACAGCTGGTGACGGACTGGATCGGCAACCCAGCCGCCGTCATCGATTACCAGACGCGGTTCACCAAGCCAGTCCTCGTGGAGGATGTCGACGGCCCCGGCGCGAGCATCGAAGTCAGCGGTGCCATCGGCGCCATCGATGAAGACAACGGGACGGCCCGAATCGACCTGACGGTGACCGCTGCGGGTGTGAAGGTGCTGGTCAAGGCCCAGGCGGTCGTCAAGGTTTGGTGAATCACGCTGTGAACCTCGCAGTGCGACCGGCAGTGGAGAGGCTGGCGCCGTGACGGGAACGATTCTTGCGCCGCTGACAACGGCCGGCGTGGGCGGCGCGGCCCGGCGTTATGTTGAGGCTGGATCCGAGTCCGCGATTATCGATGCTGTCAGGGCTGCAGACGGTTCCGGCGACGACCTGCTGATCGTCGGCGGCGGGTCCAACCTCGTGATTTGCGACGACGGCTACCCCGGTACCGTCGTCCGCGTCGCCAGCACCGGCTACACCGTCGATGAACAAAACGGCGCCGTGGCCCTCACAGTTCAAGCAGGCCAGCCTTGGGACGACCTCGTCGCTTTGACCGTCGACAACGGCTGGTCCGGGTTGGAAGCTCTCTCCGGTATCCCCGGGCTCACTGGTGCCACACCTGTGCAGAACGTCGGCGCGTACGGGTCCGACGTCTCGCAGACCATCGCTCGGGTCCGGACCTGGGACCGGAACACTGGCTCGATTCGGGAATTCGAGAACAGCGACCTCGAGTTTGGTTATCGGGATTCGGTCCTGAAGCGGAGCACCGTCAACGGTTCGCCGCGCTTCGTGGTATTGGCAGTAGAGTTTCAGCTAACCGCTGGGCGGCAGAGCCTTCCGATCCGTTACGCCGAGTTGGCGCGCGTGCTCGACGTCAAGGTCGGGGGAACGGCCAAGGCCTCAGACGTTCGGCGTGAAGTGCTCCGGCTCCGAGCGTCCAAGGGCATGGTGCACGACCCCGCGGACAGAGATACGTACAGCACCGGATCCTTCTTCACCAATCCCATCGTTGATGCCGCAACCGCAGAATGGCTTCCCGCGAACGCACCGCGCTGGCCGGCCGGTGACAAGATCAAGCTGAGTGCTGCCTGGCTCATCGACCACGCCGGCTTCGCCAAAGGCTTCGGTCTCGAGGGCACAGCAAACGGCGATCTCAAGGGGCTCGAACTAGCCGGTGGCCGCGCCTCGCTGTCGACCAAGCACACACTGGCCATCACCAACCGTGGAGAAGCCAGCGCAGAAGACATGCTGGCGATCGCCCGCGCGGTACGGGATGGAGTTGAACGGACCTTTGGGATTCGGCTTCAGCCCGAGCCCCTTTTGATCGGTTGCAGCCTCTAAACGTCGACCAGGTTGCCGCCTCTGTATCGTCGACCGGCGGCCGCCTATGAGCGGCGGAAAATGCGGTAGCAGGGGAGGGGACGCCCTGCCTCCGGCGGGTGCGGCAAATTCTGCCTCAAGCGCAGCTAGTGCCTAGGGGAGGTCTTCGCGCGTGATCAGGGCATCGGCCGGCTGGAGCGGAGCTTCCGGTGCCTTGCGGACGGCTAGTTCCTCATGCCTGACCAGGAACCGTACGATGCTGGGCCGCAGTTCACGGAGATTGACCATACCGCTGCTGCATAACCAGGAGACCAAGCGGTAGCTGTGATTCACCTGGACCAGCCGGTCAGTACCATGGTCGAACAGCCACTCCGTCGACAAGAAATCGTGCATCGGCGGCAGCAGAAAATCTGCGGGCAGGAGCCTCGCGAACGCGTCCTGCGGCTCGAAGCACCGTTCAACCTGCAGTATCAACCACCACTCCTCGGATAGGTAGGCCGGGCCGCAGGTGTCTAGGCACCTTCGAAGATGCGACTCGAGTCTGAGGGACCGATCTTCCCGGATCGGACGGGATTGACGCTGCTGTGCGAAGAAAACGCGGAGCACATCGTCGACGGTCGGCTTCGGCTGGTTGTTCCTGCTCACTGTCGGTCCCTTTCCTGCCTGAATTCGGATCCGTCTCTTAGAAAGGCGGAGTGGTCTCGTCGTCTGGTGGTGCATCCTGTCCCTCTACGGCTGGAGGCTCGGCCCTAGCTGGAGGCTCAGCGTCGTCTTTCGGTGTGGGGTAGGTGAGGGCCCAGCCTTCGTCGGGGGTGGTGGTGTGGGTGTGTCCGGAGCGGGTGGTAAAGTGCAGGGTGCCGTCGGGGTCTTGGGTGAGGGTGCCGCCGCCGTGGTGTTTGGTTTTGTGGCCGGGTTTGCAGCGGGCGTTGAGGTTTTCGGGGACTGTTTTGCCGTCGTCTTCCCAGGCGATGGTGTGGTCGATCTCGCATTGGTCGGCGGGGACGGTGCAGCCGAAGTCTCGGCAGTGCCGGTCGCGGAGCCGGACGAGGCGTTTGAGCCAGTCGGGCGGGGTGCGCAGGTCTTTGGCCGCGGCGATGGCGTGGCCGTAGTCGTCGGTGAGCACGAGGAGCCATGATTTGGCCAGCGCGGTGAGGTTGCGGGTCATCTCCGGCGGGATGGGTCCGTAGCCGGTGAGTTCGCCGGGGTCTTCGGCCAGCCGGAGCAGGGTGGGCAGCGGGGCGGTGACGGCGACGGAGGCGGTTGTGTTCGCGCCGCCGCAGGTGCAGGGGCCCTGGGCGGGTGATCCGGACGCTGCCGGGCCGGTTGCGGTGTCCGCGGCGGCCGTCTCCTTGGCGGCGGTTTCGCTTTTCGCCGTGGCCCCGGCTTCCGGTGTTGTCGCAGCGGCAGTGCCGCTGCCGGCGGCGGTGGTGGCGGCGGGTTGGTAGGCGTGGTCGGGGTAGCGCAGGAGCATGTCGGTGAAGACGTCGGCGCGGAGCTGGCCGAGGGTGCGGGTCTCCTCGGCGGTTTGCAGCTTCCTGGCGTGGGCCTGCATCAGGTTGTAGGCCAGCAGGGCTTTGTCCGCGGAGGTGCGGATGTAGAGTTCGGCCATGCCGTCCTCCTGCGGCAGGT
>NZ_JBNHFF010000011.1:0-136996 GCF_059089965.1 Arthrobacter sp. SPT-J7 | reverse complement strand
TGCGGAACCTGAAGGTCGGCGGGGTGGAGGATGTCTGGGTCCGGCGGCTGTATACCGCGCCGGGAACCGGGCAGCTGCTGGGCATGGACTCGAAGGCACGGAAGTTCCCGGACGGGATCCGGCGGATGGTTATGGCCCGGGACGCGTTCTGCGCCGGACCCTGGTGCGATGCGCCGATCCGGCACATCGACCACATCGTCGCCCACGCCGACGGCGGACCCACCAGCCTGGCCAACGGGCAGGGGCTGTGCGAGCGCTGCAACCAATCGAAGGAAGCCGACGGCTGGTCCGCCAAACCCGTCCCCGGGTCCCCGCGCAGCGTGGAGACCACCACGCCGACCGGCCACACCTACACCTCCACCGCCCCACCCCTGCCCGGCACCACGGTGAACGGGCAGACGGTAGGGTCAGTGGTTGCTCCGCGAGGAACGCAATCTGCCATAGAGGCGCGGTTCTTGGTGAAAGCCGCCGCCCTACGGCAAACGGGTGCTCGCGATGAAGGGCGTCGCCCTGCTAGCAGCGCTGACAGCGGATGGGCGGTTGTCTATATCCCGCGGAAAGAGCTGATCAGCCCTGCCGCGTGAGGGTCAAGAGCGGCGTGGGGATAAACCAGAGCAATTGGTTCCCAGGCCGCTTCTGCGGAGCCTAGGCCAAGTAGGAGCCTATGTTAGGTGTCTGCCGGCGTAGACCTTCATGGCATCCCGCACGAAGGACGCGCCTTGCTCGCCGCCGTAGTTGGCGCCAAACCGCGGGTCCGCCACATACATTTCACCCAGCCCGGTGAAATAACCGAAGGACACTTTCTGGCCGCCGTTGGCGCTGGACAGCCAGTCGAATTGACGCTGCGCCAACGCCTGCGCCTCATTGCTATCGGCAGCCAATCCGGACTGAGCGGCGGCAACCCAGTCCGCCATCAATTGCTTGGATTGCTCCTTCCAGGACGTCCGCTCGGCATCGGACATGCCGCGCCACCACTGGTCGCCCTTGGCGTAAGCGTCCTTACCCCAGCGTTCTTCGACTTCTTCCTTGTATTGGGTGTGGTCGAATCCGTCGAACATTTCATCGGCCATGAGCTGCTCGCCCCTTTCCGTTCTATCGATAGTGGTTTGTACGGAGGCGATCTGCTTTTCTAGTCGATCGCGCTCCTGCAGGAGAAGTTCCAGATGTCCGCGCAGAGCGGCCGTCGTATCTCGTGTGCCTTCCAGCACCTTGTTGATCTCGGACAGACCCAATCCAAGCTGGCGCAGCAGGAGGATCCGCTGGAGCCGAAGCAGGGCCTCGTCGTCGTAATAGCGGTAGCCGTTGTAGCCTGTGCTGCTTGGCTCAAGCAGGCCAATGTCCTGGTAATGCCGCAAGGTCCTGCTGGTAGTCCCGGCAGCCTTAGCGACTTCCTGGATTGAATACATCCTGACCTGTGCCATTCCCATAGCAACCACTATGAAGGTTGACGTAGCGTCAAGGTCAAGGCCGGTGCGGTTGGATGCCTCCGGCATACCGTCAACCAGCATTAGCAGGCGCAGACAGGAACCCACTGGCGGGATAACATCGGCACGTGCACGCAGACCGGCCCGCTGAATTTCCCCGCGGCAGCCGCGGGAGAGTGCATGTGCCAGGCGGAAGGAATTCCACCCAACGCGAGGGCATCCAATTGCCTGTTCCGCTGGCTCTGCTGTTAGCGCTGGTGGCAGGAGTGGGGCTAGCCGTGCAGAGCCGGCTTAACAGCCAGCTGGGAATTGAACTGCAGGACAGTGTGGGAGCAGCGTTGGTCAGCTTCGGCACGGGCTTCGCGGCGGTTGTGCTTTTCACGCTGTTGCGGCCGAGGGTGCGGCAAAAATTACGAGCCGTTCCAGCATTGCTGCGTCGGGGCGTATACCCACGCTGGTACCTGCTGGCCGGCGTCGTGGGGGCACTTTACGTGTTCGCACAGGCGGCAACTGTGGGGCCGATCGGATTGTCCCTGTTCACCATAGCGATCGTGACCGGGCAGATGGCTTCCGGTCTGCTGATGGACCGGCTGGGCATCGGAGCCGGCCGGAAGATTGCGGTCAGTGGGGCCCGGATAGCCGGTGCTGTGCTCGCCTTTCTGGCAGCGGTCATCGCCGCCAGCGCCCATTTCGGGTCATCGACGGCAGCGGGACCGCTGGTGTTGTTCATGCTGATCCCACTGGTGTCGGGGGTGCTTCAGAGCGTCCAGCAGGGTGTCTTGGGTCAGATCGGTACGGCGCATGGCAGCCCGGTGATTTCCACGCTGCTGAACTTCGGTGTCGGCACGGTGGCTCTGCTGGCGGTCTGGATAGTGCAGGCGGCTATCATCGGGCGGGCCGACCTCCTCACCGGGCAGTGGTGGCTGTATCTTGGCGGTCCGCTCGGCACCATGATCCTGGCCGCTGCCACCGTCTGTGTGGCCAGCACCGGCGTGCTGCTGATGACGCTGACCGTGATCGGCGGACAGTTGGTCGGAGCTTTGGCCGTGGATATTTTCTGGCCGTCGGCGGGGAGCGTGATCGGCCCGGAAACGCTGCTGGGCATTGGACTGACCGGCGTGGGCCTGCTTATTGCTGCGAGTGCCGGCCGGCTGCGCCGACCCGGCTGACCCGGACCGCCTGACTGTTGACCGGCCGACGGCCGACGGCGGACCGGCGGACCGCGGACCGGAGCCGGGGCCGGAACCCCCGTACTCCACCGCCACCTCAGCGGAAGGCGGGGATGCCGGTGATTTTCTGGCCGAGGATCAGGGTGTGGACTTCGTCGGTGCCTTCGTAGGTGCGGACGGATTCGAGGTTGTTGGCGTGCCGCAGCGGTGAGTAGTCCAAGGTGATGCCGTTGCCGCCGAGGATGGTGCGGCATTCGCGGGCGATCTCGATGGCTTCCCGGCAATTGTTAAGTTTGCCCACCGAGATTTGGTGGGGCTGCAGGTTGCCGGCGTCTTTGAGTCGGCCCAGGTGCAGGGCGAGCAGGAAGCCCTTGTTAATTTCGAGCGCCATGTTGACCAGCTTTTCCTGGGTGAGCTGGTAGCCGGCCAGCGGTTTGTCGAACTGCAAGCGTTCTTTGGAGTAGTCGACGGCGGCCTGCCAGGCGTCGCGGGCGGCGCCCATCGCGCCCCAGATGATGCCGTAGCGGGCTTCGTTCAGGCACTCGAACGGTCCGCGCAGGCTGTTAGCCCCGGGCAGGAGCGCATCGGCGGGGAGCCGGACGTCGGTGAGTTCGATGTCGCACTGGATCGAGGCGCGCATGGAGAGCTTGGGTTCGATCGGGGTGGCCTTGAACCCGGCCGTGTCGGTGGGGACCAGGAAGCCGCGCACGCCGTCGTCGGTCTGGGCCCAGATGATCGCGACCTTGGCCACCGAGGCCAGTCCGATCCAGCGCTTGGAACCGTTGAGGATCCAGTCGGCGTCGGGACCTGAGCCGTCGCGGCGTGCAAAGGTTTTCATGCTTCCCGGGTCCGAGCCGGCTGTGGGTTCGGTCAGGCCGAAGCAGCCGATGGCTTCGCCGGCGGCCATCTGCGGCAGCCATTGGTGTTTTTGTTCTTCGGAGCCGTGTTTGTGGATGGCGCTCATCGCCAGCGAACCCTGCACCGAGACAAAGGTGCGCAGTCCGGAGTCGCCGGCTTCGAGTTCGGCAGCGGCCAGGCCGTAGTCGACGGCGGAGCGGCTGGCGCAGCCGTAGCCCTCCAGATGCATACCGAGCAAGCCCAGCTTGGCCATCTCGGGCACAATCTCCAGCGGAAACACGGCGTTCTCGTACCAGCCGGCGATCTGCGGCTTGATTGTGCTGTCCACGAAGGCGCGAACGTCGTTCCGCAATGTGAGCTCGGAATCACTGAGCAGCGAGTCGAGATTGATCAGATCGGCTTCAGCGGACAAGTGGAGCCCTTTCGCTCGGAACAACGTATCCGGCTCGATGGCGGCCGGTTGCTCCCACGATAACCTCTGGCAGGAACGGCGCGCCGTTGCGGCGCTACCATGGGCCAATGGACGACGGCGGTGCCTCCTTCGGCCAGATGCGATCGGTTGGCGGAACGGACCCGGAAGGCCGGGCAGCGTTGGCCATCCTGCAGATGCTGCAGGACGTGGAGCCATGGCTGCAGCGGGACGAGGCAGCCGTTGAACCGGGATCTCCGCTGGCCCAACTGGACGAACAATTCACCGCGGCCCAACGTGTGAGCAGCCTGCTGCGCCAGTCCTTGGCGGCAGCCACTGACAATGTGCTGGCCCTGCGCCGACTGTTGTTTGAGGAACATGGCGAGCAGGGAACAGCGGAATATCGGCTGCAGACGCATGCGCCGTACTCGTTGGTGCGGACGGTTATCGAGTGCACTTCCACTGTGTTGTGGGCGCTGCTGCCGGCCGAGGGCACCGAGCGGGCCCGGCGCAGTCTGGTGCTCATTGCCCGGGATGTGTTCAACGCGGCGTCGTTCTGGGATGCCTACCTGGCGGACTTTCGGCCGGAACGGCATGCCGGGGCGATGGAGTATTTCAACGGGCTGCGTCAAACGGTCAATGAGGTGGCGGCGTCGCTGGAGCTGCCGCCGATCTTTGCCCGGAAGGCCGACAGGTCCTGGGGCTACGCCACCAAGAACCGTACCCAGACGTCGATCCTGAAAGACCTGCGAAGCGAGGACCTGCCGCCGTCGTTAATGTATGTTTGGCAGTTCTGTAGCGGCCATTCGCACGGGCTGGAATGGGCGGCCATGGGCGGCGCCCGCTACCCGGATCCGTTCAGTGAATCCGGCACCTTCCGGGCCGGGAGCATGGAGCAGCTGCGGCAGATGTGCGACGTGTCGCTGGGCCTGGTGCCGCGCGCCTGGGACGTCTTCGACGCGCAGCGCCGAGTGTGGCCGCTGCTGTAGACAGGTTGATTCAGCGGTAGGCGCGGTGCAGGTTCTCCTTGGTGGAGGCCCCGGTCGGGCGTTCCGAGATCCACGGTCCGGTCCCCTCCGAAGGGTCCAGGGCGCCGGCTTCGAACCAGGTGTAGTCGCCGGCCAGTACCCGGGCGGCCAGCTTGCCGTCGCTGGCGTCTGAATTGCGCCAGAGTTCGCCGAAGAGCTGGTGGATCCGCTCCCTGGACTGCAGGCAGAAGGCGTCGGCTAACTGGTACGCTGCCTTGCCTTGCGCCGGGTCCTGGCTGCGGAGCATCTCGGCATGGCTGCAGCAGGCGGCCATGGCGAAGAGCTCGGCGCCAATATCCACGATCCTGCCAAGGAACGCCTGCCGCTTCTCCAGCCCCGCCTGCCACCGGCCCATGCCGAGAAACGTCTGCCGGGCCAGCCGGCGGGAGGAACGTTCAATGTAGCGCAGATGCTTGGCCAGCGGGCCGAAGTCGTTGTAGGCCTTGGGGTTCATGCCTTGGCCGGCGAGCAGTTGGGGAAGCCATTTGGCGTAGAAGCTGCTGGCTCCCAGGGCCGCTTTCGCCTTGGCCTGCAGATCGGCGTCGGCCGAGGCCAAGTCTCCGGCGGCGGACAAATGCGCGTCCACCGCCTCCCGGGCGATCAGCAGATGCATGATTTCGGTGGAGCCTTCGAAGATCCGGTTGATCCGCATGTCGCGCAGCAACTGCTCAGCCGGCACGGCGCGTTCGCCGCGGGCAGCGAGCGATTCGGCTGTCTCGTAGCCTCGGCCACCGCGGATCTGGACCAGTTCGTCGGCAATCTTGTAGGCGAACTCGCTGGACCACAACTTGGCCAGCGCTGCTTCAATGCGGACGTCCTTCATGCCGGCATCGGCGAGTCCGGCAGACAGCTCAAAGACTGCGTTGAGAGCGAAAGAGCCGGCGGCGATGAAGGCGATCTTCTTGCTGACCGCTTCATGCTTGCCGACGGGCTTGCCCCACTGTACGCGGGCGTTGGACCATTCCCGGGTGATCTTCAGCGACCATTTGCCGCTGGCCGCGCAGAGCGCGGGGATGGAGAGGCGGCCGGTATTCAGCGTGGTCAGGGCAATCTTCAGACCCTGGCCTTCACGGCCCAGGCGGTTGGCCGCGGGGACCCGGACATTGTCGAACCGGGTGACGCCGTTTTCGATGCCCCTCAGTCCCATGAAGGAGTTGCGGTTTTCCACCGTGATGCCGGGCGAGTCAGCTTCCACGACGAAGGCCGAGATGCCGCCGCGCTGGCCGTCGTGCTCCGGGACCTTGGCCATCACTACCACCAGTTCGGCGATCACGCCGTTGGTGGTCCAAAGTTTGCTGCCGTTGAGCAGGTAGGCCTCGCCGTCGTCGGTGGGAGTGGCGGTGGTGCCGAGCCGCGCGGGGTCGGAGCCGACGTCGGGTTCGGTCAGCAGGAACGCCGTCACGGCGCCGGCCGCGCAGCGGGGCAGATACTCGCGCTTCTGCTCCTGGGTGCCGAAGACCTTCACCGGCTCGGGAACGCCGATGGACTGGTGGGCCGAGAGCAGCGCCCCGAGCGAAGGGTGTACCGAGCCCAGCAGCATCAGGGCGCGGCCGTAGTAGAGCAGCGACAAGCCCAGGCCGCCATATTCGACCGGGATCTTCATGCCGAAGGTGCCCAGCGTGGCCAAACCGGCGAGGTATTCGTCCGGGATCTTTGCCTCGCGTTCTATCCGCGCCCCGTCCATGGTGCGGGCGTACTCCTCCAGCTTCGCCAGGAACGACTCGCCGGCCGCATGCTCCGACGGGGTCGGCAGCGGATGCGGGTGGATCAGGTCGATATCGAACCGGCCCATGTACAGCCCCTTGGCGAAACTCGGCCTGGTCCATTCGGTTTCGCGGGCTGCCTCGGCGAGTTCGCGCGCGTCACGTTCGCTCGTTTCCGCCGGGCCGGCTGTCCCCGCTTCGGCTGGCAACGGTCCTGCGGCGGCATCTTGGCTGGCGCTGGCTTTTTTCTGGTCGGTCTCGGCGCTCATGGCAGTCCCCTTCGACGCGGGCCTGCCGGGCTTCAGGCCCTGTGCTGTCCCCTTATGTTACTTCCCGGTAGCTCTTTTGCCGAGGGGTCATTTCAGGGCCCGGGGAATATCCCGGATTACCTGAAGCTTCAACTAAAGGAAAACACTGCACGCGACCCCGGGAGCATTAATGGACTTCGGCATCTTCACCTTCGGCGAACTGACACGCGGCCCGGACGGTCGGGCTTTGTCGCCCCGGCAGCGTCTGGAGGAGTTGGTCCAGCTGGCGAAGATTGCCGATCAGGCGGGCATCTCCTTCCTGGGACTCGGCGAACACCACCGCAGGGACTTCGCCATCTCAGCCCCCGAAGTAGTCCTGGCGGCCATCGCCCGCGAGACCACCACGCTGCGGTTGGCCACCGCCGTCACCGTGCTGTCCACCCAGGATCCGGTGCGGCTGTTCGAGCAGTTCGCCACGCTGGACCTGCTGTCCGGCGGCCGGGCAGAAATCATTGCCGGCCGGGGCGCCTTCACCGAGTCTTATCCGCTGTTCGGGTACGACATGGCAGATTACGACGGCCTGTTCGAGGAGAAGCTGCAGTTGCTGCTTGCCGCCCGCGAGCAGGAGAACCTCAGCTGGAACGGAACGCACCACCACAGCATCCGCAGTATGGATGTGGTGCCGCGGCCGCTGCAGGAGAAGCTGCCGGTCTGGGTGGGCGTGGGCGGCACGCCTTCCTCCTTCGAGCGCGCCGGCCGGCTGGGGCTGCCGCTGTACCTGGCGCTGCTCTCCGGGCCGCAGCACTTCACCCGGCACGTTGAGTACTACCGCGAATCCGCCGCCGCGCACGGGCATGACCCGGCCACGCTGCCGGTGGGAACCGGCGGCCACTTCTTCGTGGCTCCCACCTCCCAAGAGGCCCGCGACACGTTCTACCCGTACTACCGCGCCTACTTCGAGCAGAACATGCCGCGGCCGGCAGGGCTTTTCCCGCGCGAGACCTTCGAGGCGTGGGCCGGTCCCGGCGGGGGCCTCCTGGCCGGAAGCCCGCAGGAAGTGATCGACAAGATCATGGAGCAGTACCAGCTGTTCGGCCACGACCGCTACATGGCACAGGTGGGCCTCGGCGGGCTCCCGTTCGCGGACACCGCCCGTTCCATCGAACTGCTCGCCACCGAAATCATGCCGGTGGTCCAGCGCGAAACCCATCCTGCCAAACAGCCCTAGCTGTTCTCTGCGGACTCAACGTGCCGCAGGATCGCCTCCGCGGAGGCGGCGGGCTGTTCCCAGTGCACCATGTGCCCGGCGTCCGGCACCGCGGTGTGCCGCCAGCCCGGGTGCCGGGCCAGAAAATCCGCGACCGCGGCCGGCGGCCGGGTGGGATCCTGCGTGCCGGTCACCACCAGGGTGGGCGCCGATACCAGCTCTGCCACGTCCGGCGCCGCGCCGGTCACTCCGGCCGGCAAACTTTGGCGGACGACGGCGGGGTGCCGCCTGAAGGGGGCGAGGAACGTTTCGCGGTCCTCGCCTTGCGGCTCGGCGCCGCCGCGGAACCACGCACCCATCAGCTCCTCGCCGGCGGCCAGGTCGGCTTCCGGGTCCGAAGAGTCGCTGCCGAACAGCCGGGTCAGCTTGTCCACCGTTGCCGCCGAGGGTGCCACCGGGACCATCCCCACCAAGGTGAGCGACGCCGTCGTGATTGGGAAGCGCGCCGCGATGGTGGCGGCAATGCTTCCGCCCAGAGAATGCCCCACCAAGTGCACCGGGCCGTCGCCGAATTGTTCGGCCAGAGTGCTCGCAACGTTCTGCACCGTCCAGTCGAAGCCCGCGGGAAGGTCGCCGCCGTAGCCGGGCAGGTCCGCGGCCACGACCTGGCGGCCGCCTGCGCAGAGTCGGTCCGCCAGCGGTTTCCAATACCCGGCGGAACAGGCCCAGCCGTGGAGCAGGACGATGGGAAGCGGCATGATTTGATTATGCACGGGCCGCGTCCGGCGATGGGGTGGAGTCGCGCGACCTGGTCCGGGATCCGGGCGTCGATGTAAGCAAGGTGGCGTGCATAAGGTACTGGCGGGCCGCTGAAGCCGAACTGTAGCCGTTGCCATTAGCCTGTCCCTAGCGGGCCGCTGATCCGGTGGCCGGGACAAGGAGTTGGTGTGGCGATTGTCAACGGCGAAGTGTCTTTTTGGTATGCCAACGGCGGGCTGCCCGAGCCCGGCCCGGCACTGACGGAGAGCACGACGGCGGACGTCGCCGTGGTCGGCGCGGGCTACACCGGTCTGTGGACGGCTTACTACCTGAAACAGGCGCGTCCGGAGCTTGACGTGGTGGTGCTGGAGAGCCGCTTCGCCGGCTTCGGCGCATCGGGCCGGAACGGCGGCTGGCTGACCAACAGCATGACCGGCGGGCGCGAGGGCTACGCCGCCAGCCACGGACGCGAGCTGACCGGCCGGTTCCAGACCCTGCTGAACCAGACCGTGGATGAGGTCATCCGGGTGGCCGCCGCCGAAGGCATCGACGCGGACATTCATAAGGGCGGCGAACTGATCGTGGCCCGGAACCCGGCGCAACTGCAGCGGCTGCAGGCGTGGGCCGCAGCGGAGTCGGTCTGGCCCGAGGCCGGCGCCCGGCTGCTGGACGCAACGGAGACCAGCCAGCGCATCCGCGTGGACCGGGCAGTGGGTTCCTTGTTCCAGCCGCACTGCGCGCGGATCCAGCCGGCCAAGCTGGTCCGCGGGCTGGCCGACGCCGTCCGGCGGATGGGAGTGCGACTGTACGAAGGAACCACCGTCACCGACATCTCACCAGGCCGGGCCCGCACTGAGCGCGGAACGGTTCAGGCGCGGTATATCCTGCGCGCCACCGAAGGGTTCACCGCCGGGCTGAAATCGGCGCACCGGGACTGGCTGCCAATGAACTCGTCAATGATCGTCACCGAACCGCTGCCGAAGAGCGTCTGGGCTGACATCGGCTGGGACGAAGCCGAGACGCTCGGCGATATGGCCCATGCCTACATGTATGCCCAGCGCACCGCGGACGGACGGATCGCGCTCGGCGGCCGCGGCGTGCCCTACCGCTACGGCTCCAAGCTGGACGCCGACGGCGCCACACAGCCCAAAACCATCGCCCAGCTGGCCGACATCCTGCACTCGATGTTCCCGGCCACCCGGTCCGCCCACCTCGAACACGCCTGGTCCGGGGTGCTGGGCGTCCCGCGCGACTGGAAGGCCACCGTGGGCCTGGATCCTCGCACCGGGCTGGGTTGGGCAGGCGGTTACGTGGGCACCGGCGTCGCCGCCACCAACCTGGCCGCCCGCACCTTGCGCGACCTCATCGTGGACCCGGGCAGCGAGCTGGTGCGGATGCCGTGGGTGAACCGGAAGGTGCGCCGCTGGGAGGTGGAACCGCTGCGCTGGATCGCCGTCCAGGCCATGTACGCCGCCTACCACGCGGCCGACCGGTCCGAGGCCAACGGGCTGCAATCCACCTCGCTGATCGCCCGGGCAGCCGACAAAGTTTCCGGGCGCGGCTGACCGATCCGCTGCCATAATGACTCCATGGGCGTTGACGGACAGGTGGGGCCGGACGGTTTCTGGGCCATGGTGGCGGAAGGTGAACAGCGCATCCGGGAGACGTTCCCCGAGCTGCCCTGTTTCGCCCTCGCCGATTGGGACGGCCCCGCCATGGTGGGGGAATGGAATGACGATAACGGCCCGCACGGGCTGTTGCATGGCGATCCTGGCCTGGGCTTGCCCCATGCCCAGGTCCTGACCACCGTGCACGGCGTGAACCAGAGCATCCGAACGATGCGGCTGGGGGCGGGCCCGATGGTGTCGGACGAGGACTCTTTCCGGCAAAAGCTCAACGAGTTGGAGCTCCAGGAGCCGCGGATGGTGGGCATCGCCGTCGACGGTCAAGAAGTGGAGTTTGCCCTCTGGCAGGACGGCGGCAAATGGTGGGCCGGAGCCGAGCGTGACGGCTACGGCATCATCATCGAAGCCGCCGGGCTCGACCCCGATCAGGTGCAGCTGCGGCGGGTGGAGAACATCGAACCGTTCCTGGACGCGCGGCGCGTCTGGCTGCGGCAGGTCCGCGGCGACATCTAACGCCAAAACTTAAACAACGGCGGCGGGTGGCCGGCTCCCAGCCAGCCACCCGCCGCCTTCTCATCCCAAGGTCGGGCTCCTCCCCTTGGGGGTTAGGGGGCTGGTCAGAGGTGGTTCATTCCCTCCACCAGCACGGAGCGCAGGATCTGCTCAATCTGGTCGAACTCGCGCTGGCCCACGGTCAGCGGCGGTGCCAGCTGGACCACAGGGTCGCCGCGGTCGTCGGCGCGGCAGTACAAGCCGGCGTCGAACAGCGCGTTGGACAGGTAACCGCGCAGCAGGTGCTCTGATTCTTCGTCGTTGAACGTTTCCTTGGTGGCCTTGTCCTTGACCAGCTCGATGCCGTAGAAGTAGCCCTCGCCGCGGACATCCCCGACGATCGGCAGATCCAGCAGCTTCTCCAAGGTTTTGCGGAAGGCCGGGGCGTTCTCCTTGACGTGCTGGTTGAGGCCTTCGCGCTCGAAGATGTCCAGGTTGGCCATCGCGACGGCGGCCGAGACCGGATGCCCGCCGAAGGTGTAGCCGTGGTAGAAGGTGGTGTCGCCGTGCTTGAAGGGTTCGAACAGCCGGTCGGAAGCGATCATCGCACCGATGGGTGAGTAACCGCTGGTCATGCCCTTGGCGCAGGTGATCATGTCCGGCACATAGTCGAAATCGGTGGAGGCGAACATGGAACCGATCCGGCCGAAGGCGCAGATCACCTCGTCGGATACCAGCAGGACGTCGTATTCATCGCAGATTTCGCGCACCCGCTCGAAGTACCCGGGCGGCGGCGGGAAGCAGCCGCCGGAGTTCTGCACCGGTTCCAGGAACACCGCGGCGACGGTGTCCGGACCTTCAAACTCGATGGCTTCGCCGATCCGGTCGGCAGCCCAGCGGCCGAATGCCTTCGGGTCCTCCAGCCCCTCCGGGGCGCGGTACTGATTGGTATTGGGCACGCGGAAGGCGCCCGGGACCAGCGGTTCGAAGGGTGCCTTCATGTCCGGGATGCCGGTGATGGAGAGCGCACCCTGCGGGGTGCCGTGGTAGGCGACGGCGCGGGAGATCACCTTGGTCTTGTTGGGTTTGCCCTGCAGCTTGAAGTACTGCTTGGCCAGCTTCCACGCCGATTCCACGGCTTCGCCGCCGCCGGTGGTGAAGAAGACCCGGTTCAGGTCGCCCGGGGCATGATGGGCAAGGCGCTCGGCCAGTTCAATGGCGGCCGGGTGGGCGTAGGACCACAGTGGCATAAAGGCCAGTTCCTTGGCCTGGCGGGCGGCGGCCTGGGCTAGTTCTTCGCGGCCGTGGCCTACCTGCACCACGAAGAGCCCGGCCAGCCCGTCAATGTATTCGCGGCCCTGGTCGTCGTAGATCAGGTGGCCTTCGCCGCGGGTGATCACCGGAACGTTGCCTCCGGCGGCCAGCGGGGCATGGCGGGCCATGTGCATCCACAAATGGTCGCGGGCCGCCTGCTGGCGGTCCGTTCCCATCGGCGTGGTGTAACTCCGGCGCATCGGTGCGTCGGTGGTGGTTCCGGCCGGTGTGCCTTGGCCCTGAATGCTGGTGCTTGGCGATGCGGATGTTTGTGTCATCGGGTTCCCCAGTTGTATTCCTGCTTGCGCAGCGAGAGGTACATGAATGTTTCGGTGCTCAGGACGCCGGGAATGTCGCGGATCTGGTTGACCAGCCGCAGCAAATCCTGGTCGTTTTCGCAAATAACTTCGGCCAGGATGTCGAATGACCCGGCGGTGACCAGGCAGTAAACCACCTGGTCGAGTGCGGCGATCTGGTCCGACACCTCCAGCAGGTCGGCAGCGGTCTTGATGCCCAGCATGGCTTGCCGGGCGAAGCCCAGCTGCAGCGGGTTGGTCACCGCAACGATCTGTACGATGCCGGCGTCAGTCAGCTTCTGCACGCGCTGCCGTACCGCCGCTTCCGAAAGGCCAATGGCCTTTCCGATCGCTGCGTAGGAGCGTCGGCCGTCTTCCTGTAGTTGCTCGATGATGGCTTTGGAGACCTCGTCAACCGCAGCGCTGTGGGAATTGCCGTTGTGGCCGTGCCCGGCACTGGGGAGCAAGGTCAAGCGTATCCACCTCCTGTGAAACGGATCTCCGCCATCGGCGGGACTGCTTGCTATTGAATCCGTTGTCTGGGGGTTGCGCAAGTAGTGGATTCGAAAAAATATGCAGCTCTAGCTATCGAAATACAAACTCCTTGTGGTTACTATCTGATGTGAAGCGGGTCACAGACGCTTCTTGGTGCGGGCAATCCGGTCCCGCGGTGCATGCTTCGCGGGTGCATCGCGCAGGGACAGGGAAATCGCAACTCAGGGGGCGGGACCCGCTTCGGATTCCGTCGTGTAACCAAATATTTACAACTGAAACTATTGTCGGGTCCTCCGGTGTCTGCGAGTATCAACGCACCAAGCGAGGTCCACTTCCGACGACCGGGGAGCATCAGATGCCGAAACGACTACCTGAAGACCCACGCCTGCGCGGCTTGATTGCCGCGCAGATGTCCCGCCGCAACGTTTTGATGGGCGCCGGAGGACTGACCCTGGCCGGGCTGCTTGCCGCCTGCGGCACCGGCGGCACCGGCAGCTCGTCAAACACCAGCGCTGCGGGCGGCCTGACGCCGGCGCAGGACGTCTCGGACCAGGAAAAGGTAGTCAACTGGGCCAACTGGACCCTGTACCTGGACTACGACGACTCCAACCAGACGTACCCGTCACTCGAGGCCTTCAGCAAGCAGAGCGGCATCAAGGCCAGCTACTCCGAGGATATTGACGGCAACGACACCTACTTCGGCAAGGTCCAGGGCCAGCTCGCCGCCGGGCAGGACATTGGACAGGACATCATCACGCTGACCGACTGGATGGCTGCGCGCCTGATCCGGCTGGGTTACACCCAGGAACTGGACCACGCAAACATTCCCAATGCGGCCAATCTGCTGAAGGCCCTGCAGGACGTGGACTTCGATCCCGGCCGGAAGAATTCCCTGACCTGGCAGTCCGGCTACGCAGGCATCGCCTGGAACAAGGAAGCCGTTCCGGGCGGTCTGAAGACCGTGAGCGACCTGTGGAAGCCGGAGCTCAAGGGACGCGTGGAAGTGCTGGACGAAATGCGCGACACGATGGGCCTGCTGATGATGGATAACGGCGTGGACATCTCCGGCAACTGGGGCACGAAGGAATACGACGCCGCGCTGGAGGTCCTGCAGAAGCAGATTTCCAGTGGCCAGATCCGGCAGGTCAAGGGCAACTCCTACAAGGAAGACCTGATTTCCGGCGACGCGCTCGCGGTGCTCTGCTGGTCCGGCGACATTACCCAGTTGAACTTCGAGGAAGGCGACAAATGGGAATTCGCCATTCCGGAAGGCGGCGGCACGCTGTGGTCTGACAATCTGATGGTGCCGATCGGATCGCCGCACAAGAAGAATGCGGAAGCCCTGATGGACTACTACTACGACCCGGTGAACGCAGCGACCGTCGCCGCCTACGTCAACTTCATCTGCCCGGTGGAGGGCGCCAAGGAAGCCATGGAGAAGATCGATCCGGAGCTGGTGGACAATCCGCTGATCTTCCCGACCGAGGAGGACCTGGCCAGGGTCAGCGTGTTCCGCAGCCTGGAAGCCGATGAGGAAACCGACTTCAGCGACCGGTTCCAGCAGACGATTGGCAACTGATGACTCAGGCACCCCTGCGGACAGAGAATGCCAGCGCCGTCGGCGAAGAGAGCGGAGCGGACTTGGTGCTGGCAGCCATCACCAAGCGGTTCGGCGACTTCGTCGCGGTGGAGGACCTTGACCTGACGATCCCGGCAGGGAAGTTTTTCGCCCTGCTCGGGCCCTCCGGCTGCGGCAAGACCACCACGCTGCGCATGGTGGCCGGACTGGAGCAGCCCACCTCCGGAACCATCAGCATTGGCGGCAAGGACATCAGCCGGTCCAGCGCCCATCAGCGTCCGGTCAACACGGTCTTCCAGAACTACGCGCTGTTCCCGCACATGAGCGTGCTGGACAACGTCTCCTTCGGGCTCAGGCGCCGCAAGGTCCGCGATGCCCGGGCACAAGCCCAGGCGGCGCTGGAGCTCGTCGAGCTCTCGCACCTGGCCGCACGCCGGCCGGCCCAGCTCTCCGGCGGACAGCAGCAGCGGGTGGCGTTGGCGCGCGCAATCGTCAACCACCCGGCCGTGCTGCTGCTGGATGAGCCGTTGGGTGCCCTCGACATGAAGCTGCGCCGGCAGATGCAGGTGGAACTGAAGAAGATCCAGACCGAGGTCGGCCTGACCTTTGTGCATGTCACGCACGACCAGGAGGAAGCCATGACCATGGCGGACACCGTGGCCGTGATGAATGCCGGCAAGGTGGAGCAGATGGGCGCCCCGCGCGAACTGTACGAACTGCCGCGCACCGTCTTCGTGGCGAACTTCCTGGGCAAGTCCAATCTGGTCGCCGGCGACATCGTGGAGGACCGCGGCGACGCCGTCGTCGTTAATGCCAACGGCAACAGGCTGGCCGTGCTCAAGGAGCGCGCCACCGTCCACCAGGGCAAGGCCCTGATCGGCATCCGGCCGGAAAAGCTGCGGATGATGTGGCCGCAGGACGCACCGGCAGATGCAGCCAACGTCCTGCACGGTACGGTATTGGACACCTCATTCACCGGGGTCAGCACCGATTACCTGGTGGATGTGCCGGGGATCGGTACCCTGGGTGTCTTCAGCCAGAACCACGGCCAGCAGCTGGCCCAGCCGGGCGACGGAGTGGCGCTCAGTTGGGACACCGAGCACGCCTTCGGGCTGGGCGGCGCCGAAGACGCACAATACGGGGCGCCCGAGGCTGACGACTGATGAGCACCCAGACCACTACGGCGGACCAGACGCCGGCACCGGACGCGCACGGCAACGGCGGTCCCGGCAGCGACGAGCTGAAGGCGGAGCGCCGCCGGGGGCGGATGGGTTACTGGCTGATCCTGCCGGGGTTCGTCTTCCTGCTGCTGTTCTTTGTGCTTCCCGTGTTCTCGCTGCTCGCGACGTCGCTCTATACGAAGCCGCCTGGGGCGGACATCGGCCAGTTTGTTCCGGCGCTGGAATTCAACAACTATGTGCGGATGCTTGGCAGCTACTGGCCGGAGCTGCTGCGTTCCTTCGGCTTCGCCCTGATCGCGACGGCCGCGGCGCTGGCCATCGGTTATCCGATGGCCTACCTGATTGCGGTCAGGCTACGCAATCACGCCCTGCTGCGCGGCATTCTGCTGGTGCTGATCATCGCCCCGTTCTTCACCAGCTTCATCCTGCGCACGCAGGCGTGGAAGCAGATCCTCGCCGATGAGGGGCCGGTGGTCTCCGTGCTGCGCACCTTCGCCCTGCTGCCCGACGACGGACGGCTCACCGCCACCGCCTTCGCCGTGGTCTGCGGCCTGACCTACAACTTCCTGCCGTTCATGGCCCTGCCCATCTACGCGAACCTGGAACGGCTGGACCTCCGCTTGATCGAGGCCGGAAACGATTTGTATGCCAGCGGCTTCACTACCTTCCGGACGGTGACGCTGCCGCTGTCGATGCCCGGCGTGATCGCCGGGACGCTGCTGACGTTCATTCCCGCCGCCGGGGACTACATCAACGCCGCACTGCTGGGCAACAACCGGGACACCACCATGATCGGCCAAGTCGTTGACTCCCGGTTCTTCCGGGTGGTGGACTATCCCGGCGCCTCGGCACTGTCCTTCGTGTTGATGCTGGCGATCCTCGCCCTGGTCTTCATCTACGTCCGCCGCTTCGGCACCAAAGAACTGCTGTAAGGGGAAACACGGTGAAAAACTCCTTCGGCCGCTGGCTGGTTCCTGTGATCGGCGGACTGGCGTTCATCTTCCTGCTGGTCCCGATCGCCTACGTCTTCGCGTTTTCCTTCAACAACGCCGGGCGCACCAACCTCACCTGGCGCGGCTTCACGTGGGACAACTGGCGCAATCCGTGCGGCGCTCCGGAAGTCTGCTCCGCGCTGGGCAACAGCTTGCAGATCGGTGCCACAGCGACGCTGATCGCCGTCCTCCTCGGCACGGCCATCGCCATCGGGCTGGTGCGCTACCGTTTCCGGTTCAATGCCACCGCCAACATGCTGATCTTCCTGCCGCTGGCCACCCCGGAGGTTGTCCTCGGCGCCTCACTGCTGGCGCAATTCCTCAACGTGGGCGCAGAACTGGGCAAGGGAACCATCATCATTGCGCACACCGTTTTCTGCATCTCGTTCGTGGTGGTGACGGTCAAGGCGCGCGTGGCCAGCCTTGACCCGAAGCTGGAGGAGGCAGCGGCCGACCTGTACGCCTCGCCGATGCAGGCTTTCTGGCGGGTGACCTTCCCGCTGCTGCTGCCGGGCATCGTGGCGGCCGGCCTGCTGAGCTTCGCGATCAGCTTCGACGATTTCATCATCACCAACTTCAACTCCGGCAATGTGGACACCTTCCCGAAGTTCATCTACGTGGCCGCCACCCGCGGCATTCCTGCGCAGGCCAATGTGATCGGTTCGGCAATGTTCATCATCGCGCTGCTGATCGTGATCGGCGGCCAGATCCTGGCACACCGCCGCCGCAAAATGCTGGCCGCTCGCTGACGCCCCGTCGCCCGGCGCTGCCGGCCTGTTGAGAGGAGCACTTCATGATCGATCGGAACCGGCTGGCTGAGCTGTTCGACCGCGAGCGGCGGGACTTCGAAGCCAAGCACCCCCAGTCCAAAGCACTGTACGACGGCGCAGCCCACCTCTTCGGCAAAGTCCCGATGACGTGGATGAACAAGAAGGCGGGCGGCTTCCCGCTGTATGTGGAACGGGCGCGGGGCTGCCGGGTGTGGGACGTGGACGGCCTCGAGTACATCGATTTCGCGCTGGGGGACACCGGTGCGATGGCTGGACATTCTCCTCAGCCCACCGTTGACGCGATCATCCGGCGGGCCGCCGACGACGGCGGGCTGGCGACCATGCTGCCGACGGCCGATGCCGAGTGGGTGGGGGCCGAGCTGGCGCGGCGGTTCGGCGTGGAACGCTGGAGCTTCTCGCTCACGGCCACGGACGCCAACCGCTGGGCCATCCGGCTGGTCCGCGCAATGACCGGCCGGGGCAAGATCTTGTTCCATCCGTACTGCTACCACGGGTCGGTGGACGAGTCGCTGATCGTGGCCGGTTCCGACGGCGAGGGGATGAGCCGCCCGGGCAATGTCGGGGCGCCGGTAGATGTGACGGAGACCAGCAGGGTGGCGGAGTTCAACGATCTCCCGGCCCTGGAACGGCAGCTGGCCCACGGCGACGTGGCCGCGGTGCTGATGGAGCCGGCACTGACCAACATCGGCATCGTGCTGCCCGAACCGGGCTATCTGCAGGGGGTGCGGGAGCTGACCCGCCGGCACGGGACGCTGCTGATCATCGACGAGACGCATACTTTCTCCGCCGGCCCCGGCGGCGCAACGGCAGCGTGGGGGCTTGAGCCGGACATCGTGGTGATCGGGAAGTCCATTGGTGGCGGCATTCCGTGCGGTGCCTACGGACTCAGCGCCGAACTGGCCGAGCGGGCGTTGGACCGGGCCGACTTGGACCTGGTGGACATGGGCGGTGTCGGCGGCACCCTGGCCGGAAACCCGTTGTCCGTGGCAGCCATGCGCGCCACGCTGGAGCACGTCCTGACGGACCAGGCCTTCGAATCGATGATCGGCCGTGCCACCGAATTCGCCGCCGGCATTCAGAGGGTGATCGACACGTATTCGCTGCCCTGGTCAGTTTCCCAGCTGGGCGCCCGTGCCGAATACCGATTCGCCCACCCGGCGCCCCGGAACGGCACCGATTCGGCGGCCAGCCATGACGGCGCGCTGGAAGACTTCCTGCACTTGTATCTGGCCAACCGCGGGATCCTGCTGACGCCATTCCACAACATGGCGCTCATGTGCCCGCAGACCACCAGTGCCGACGTGGCACGGCATCACGAAATTTTCGAAGAAGCCATCCGCGAGCTGACCGGCCGCTGACGACGCACCGACCCGGCCGGCGGCTTGGGACAATGGCTGCATGACGATCGCTAAATCCGCCATCCTGTTTGTCCTGGCCGCCGTTGCCGAGATCGGCGGAGCATGGCTGGTGTGGCAGGCAGTGCGCGAGGACCGGGCCTGGTGGTTCGCCGGCCTCGGCGTGATGGCACTGGGCCTTTACGGCTTCATTGCCGCGCAGCAGCCGGATGCCAACTTCGGCCGGGTGCTGGCCGCCTACGGCGGCGTGTTCATCGCCGGATCGCTGGCGTGGGCCATGCTGCTGGACGGATTCCAGCCGGACCGCTGGGACTACATCGGGGCCGGAATCGCGCTCGCCGGCGTCGCGGTCATCATGTACGCCCCGCGCAGCGGCAGTTGAATGACTGCGCCTGCCGACGACAACGGACTGCGCCGGCCCGGTGGCTAGATAAACCGGCCGCAGTCGGAGCCGTTCTTTGTTAATCTGTTCCGGTGACATTTACACAGCGGTTTGTGGCTCTGGGGGATTCGTTCACTGAAGGGGTAGGGGACTACGACCCCACCTTGCCTAACGGAGTGCGCGGCTGGGCCGACCGGGTGGCCGAGCAGCTCATGCTGGCCGACTCCGGCTGGGGATACGCTAACTTGGCCATCCGGGGCAAGAAGATCGCCCAAGTGATGGACGAACAGGTGGACGCCGCCGTCGCGCTCAAGCCGACCCTGGTCACCCTCTACGCCGGCGGCAACGACATTCTGCGCCCGCGGGTAGACATCGACGCGCTGATGGCCGGCTACGAGGCGGGCGTCGGCAGGCTGGCTGCCACCGGCGCCGACGTCGTGCTGTTCACCGGCTTTGACAGCGTCGCCTCGGCAGTTTTCGGCAAGACCCGGGGCCGCACCGCCATCTACAACGAATGGGTGCGGGAGATCGCCGACCTGCACGGAGCGAAGATCGTTGACTACTGGCGGATGCGCGATTTCCGCGACTGGCGCTACTGGGACGCCGACCGGCTGCACATGTCCACCGCTGGCCACACCCTGATGGCCAAAAAGGTGCTGGAGGTGCTGCAAGCGGAGGATGTGATCGATCTGCCGACGCTGCCGGATCTGGCAGTGCTGTCCCGGCGCGCTGCCATGGTCGCCAACGTCCGTTGGGCGCGCGAGTACGTGGGCCCGTGGCTCGGGCGGCGGCTTCGCGGCACATCCTCCGGTGATTCGCTCACGCCGAAGTATCCGCAGCTGACCGGGCTGCACGCCACCGCCTGAACAAAGCCAAACGCACGGGCCAAGGCCAAACGGGCGGGCCAAAGCCACACTGGGCGGCCAAAGGTCCCGGCCGGCCGCTGAGGGTTGGCTGTCCTGTCTGGAAGCTTGGCGCCCGGAGTGCTTGGCTTGGACCATGGACGCAGATGCCCGGATCCAGCCAGCGGACCAACCGGAGTTCCACGACGACGAACCGCACGACGTCGTCGGTCTCGCCGCCCGCCTGAACTGGCTGCGCGCCGGTGTTCTCGGCGCGAACGACGGGATTGTTTCAGTTGCCGCGCTCATGGTGGGTGTCGCCGGCGCCACCAGCGACTTCGGAGCCCTGCTGGCGGCCGGCCTTGCCGCGGTGATCGGCGGTGCCGTCTCCATGGCCTTGGGCGAGTATGTCTCCGTTTCCAGTTCCAGCGACAGCCAGAAAGCGCTGATCGCCAAGGAGAAACGGGAACTGCAGGAACAACCCGAGGAAGAGCTTGCAGAGCTGGCCGCGCTCTACCAAGACCGTGGGCTGACGCCGGGGACGGCTATGCAGGTGGCCAAGGAGTTGACCGCCCACGATGCGCTCGCCGCCCACCTGCACGCGGAGCTGAACATGCAGGATGACGACCTGGCCAGCCCGTGGCACGCAGCCTTCGCCTCCGCAATAGCCTTCCTCCTCGGTGCCGCGTTGCCCATGTTGGCCATGCTGCTGCCGCCGGCCGACCTGCGGATCCCTATCACCTTCGCCGCCGTTCTGGTGGCGCTGGCCGCCACCGGGGCGACCGGCGCCTGGCTGGGCGGCGCGAAGGTCTTCCGGGCGGCTTGCCGGGTGGTTATCGGCGGCGCGCTGGCACTGCTTGCCACGCTGCTGATCGGCACCTGGCTGGGTGGCACCGGGGTGGTCTAGACCCGCAGCGCCCGCCGCGGCCTGCACAGGCGCGGCAGCCCCGCCACCGCCCCGGCCACTCCCCGGAAGCAACGGTTGAAGGATCAAGTGTTGTGGCAGAATGGAGGCATGACTTCTGCACGCTGGCTCGACCCCGAAGAACGCCAGGCCTGGCTGGCTTTGCTGGCGGTGTCCACCCTGTTGCCGGGCACGCTTGACGCCCCGCTGTACCGGGAAGGCAAGCTGACCCTGTTCGACTACCACGTCCTGGCCATGCTGTCCGAGGCCCCGGACCGTTCGCTGCCGATGAGCGAGCTGGCTTCGCGGACCTATTCTTCGCTGTCCAGGCTCTCGCATGTGGTCAAGAAGCTCCAGGGCCGCGGCTGGGTCGAGCGGGCCCAGTGCGCCGAGGACGCGCGGGTCACCATGGCGCTGCTGACGGAGCCGGGGATGGAGGCGATCCAGTCCCTGGCGCCGGGGCACGTCGAAGCCGTGCGCCAAGCGGTTTTCGACGGACTGGACCGCCGGGATGTGCAGGACCTGGAGCGGATCGGCAAGAAGATCGTGCAGCAGTTGGAGCCCAGCAGCTGGGTGCTGCGCGAGCCCCGGCTGAACGCCTGAGGCGCGCCGCCGCCGCCGAGGGGGCGGTAGCCGTCGTTGGTTTGATCGAAACGGCTGCTGCCCCTAAGATGGGAAGGCGTTAAGTCACGCAACGTCGGCACCCCTTGCTCAGGCAGGCGGTGCGGGAGTTGCGTGGCGTCCGTGTTTACCTAGAAATAAGGATCGCGGATAGGCCGTTCTTCCTCCGGGAAGAGGTGGTTTATCTGCACCTGACTTCACCGTCTTCCCCGCGGCGAGGCACTTCGGCTGGATCTCACCCCGCCAGGTTCACCTCCGGAAAGTCGCAGTAATAACGGTGTCACAACTGGTGGCGGGCGCTCTTACACGCAGATTCGCAGGCCGCTTTACTTACGTCTCTGCGTCAGGTCCGTCATATTTACTACAACTGGAGGAGAGATCATGGCAGCACACTGCCAGGTGACCGGAGCCGAGCCCGGCTTTGGCCACAGCATTTCGCACTCGCACCGCCGCAACAAGCGCCGGTTCGACCCGAACATTCAGAAGAAGCGCTACTGGGTTCCGTCCCTGCGCCGCAATGTCACGCTGCAGGTTTCGGCCCGCGGCATCAAGACCATCGACGTCCGCGGCATTGACGCAGTCGTCGCCGAGCTCCTCGCGAAGGGTGTGAAGCTCTAGTGGCAAAGGACAAGGACGTACGTCCGATCATCAAGCTGAAGTCCACCGCTGGCACCGGCTTCACCTACGTGACCCGGAAGAACCGTCGTAACGACCCGGACCGCATCGTCCTGAAGAAGTACGACCCGGTGATCCGCAAGCACGTTGAATTCCGAGAGGAGCGCTAAACATGGCCAAGAAGTCCAAGATTGCTCGCAATGAGCAGCGCAAGGTCGTTGTCGAGCGTTACGCCGCGAAGCGTGCCGAGCTGAAGAAGACCCTGGTCGACGTCAACGCGACCGACGAGGCCCGCGAAGAGGCCCGCCTGGGCCTGCAGAAGCTGCCGCGCAACGCTTCGCCGGTCCGCGTCCGCAACCGCGACCAGATTGACGGCCGCCCCCGCGGCACGCTCCAGAAGTTCGGCATCTCCCGCGTGCGTTTCCGTACCATGGCGCACAACGGCGAACTGCCGGGCATCAAGAAGTCCAGCTGGTAAAAACCCGCTGGCTTCACCATGAAGCTGCTTGAAGGGCGGCGGTCCCAGTCCGGGACCGCCGCCCTTCTGTCTGCCCGGAAGGCGCCGTCCAGCACTCCCCGCGTGCCCGCCCATGTCCTGAAGGGACCCCTCAGAACGACGACGGCGGTGCCCGCCGTTACGGGGAAGGGCGCCCCCCGCGCGACGCGCGGAAGGCGCACATCATATGCTCAGGGCGGAAAAAGCGAGCCGTCGGGGGCAGAATCGGCTCACAATCCGGGTAATTCGCTAAAAATTCCGCCAGATTCCGCGGATTTTGACGGATCTGGGCGGCCAAGCTGGTAAGTTTTCGCTCAGTAGCTTTCCGCAGCCGCGAAAGCTCTGAACAAACCAAAGCAGTCCAGGAGGACAAAAATTGGCTATCAACCGCAGTGAACTTGTTGCAGCTGTTGCAGAGAAGGCTGGCACCAGCCAGACCGCAGTGAACGGTGTCCTGGACGCTGTCTTCGACATCTTCGCAACCTCCGTCTCCAAGGGCGAGAAGATCACCATCCCGGGCTGGCTGGCAGTCGAGCGCACCGACCGTGCTGCCCGCACCGGCCGCAACCCGCAGACCGGCGAATCCATCCAGATTCCGGCCGGCCACAGCGTCAAGCTGACCGCTGGTTCCAAGCTGAAGGCTGCTGTCTCCAAGAAGTAGTCCTCACCCTTACTTCCGCAGGACCGTCACCGGCAACCGGTGGCGGTCCTGCGGTTTAACCCCTTGGCTTCTACGGGCGGTAAAATAAGGGGCGGATGTGCGCCGCACGGCGCCGCATCCGAAGACTTATCAGGACGGAGGACTGAGGGCATGGTCCAGCGGGAAGGTCGGCTGCTGCGCGGCTGGCTGGGCGCTGCCGTGGCCACCTCCCTCGCCGCGCTCTCGCATCTGGCCGGTGGTGGTCACGTCCCCGCGCCGGCCGTCTGGCTCCTGGCGCTGGCCCTCGCCGGGTTGGTCTGCGTCGGCTTGGCCGGCAAGTCGCTGTCCTGGACACGATTGCTGGCCGCGGTGGGCATCAGCCAAGCCATCTACCACCTGCTGTTCCAGTTGGGCCACGCGGCGCCTGCGAATTTCCCGACGGCCGCCGGTCATGCGGGCCATCATTTGGAACTGCTGCCGGCCGGATCGCTGGTCCCCGAAGTGTCTGTCCAGACGGCCACGGCGCATCCCGCCATGCTGGCTGCCCATCTGACTGCTGCTGCAGCCACCGTGCTGCTACTGCGCCGGGGCGAGCATGCTGCCGCCGCGCTGGCCGGAACAGTGGCCCTGGCTGCTCCCCGCAGATTGAGCAGCTGGCGGCCGATTCCCAGGGCCCGGCTGGCCGCCCCGGTGAAGCTGCTGGTCCAGCCCTTCGCGGCCTTGGGAGTGCCGCTGCTGGTCTTGCGGCACCGCGGTCCGCCATTGCGTCACGCTTTCTGACCCGCGCACTGCGCCCCCCTGACGAAAGAACGTGATGAACCACCCTTTGAACATCCCTGCTCCGGTCCGCGTCAGGACCGATGACTCTTCGGTCTCCCGGCGGCGCCAGGAGGAACGCCTCCGCGCTGCGCGGCAAGCCACGGCCCGCCGGCTGCTCGCCTCTGCCCTGATCGCCATGCTGCTCTGGCTGGCCTTGGCGCTGGCGGTGGCCCGCCCCGCCGCGGCCCACGACGAACTGATCGGCTCGACACCGGAGAACGGTGCCGTCCTGGACGCTCCGCCGACAGAAGTCACGCTCACGTTCAGCGCCAACGTGATGGACATCGGCGCCACCACCCAGATGCTGGACGGTGAGGGCACCGATTGGGCCGCCGGCGCGCCGGTGCTGAGCGGCAGCAAGGTCAGCATTCCGCTGCGGGACGGCATGCCGGACGGTGACTACCAGTTGGGTTGGCGGGTGGTTTCCAGTGACGGCCATCCCATCGAGGGCACCCTGAAGTTCTCGGTAGCAGCGGGGAGCCCTGCAGCGACAACAGCCGCCAACGCGTCGGCGGCTGCCGGACAAGAAGCTGGTCCCAGCAATCTCGGACTCTTCGTCGCGCTAGGGGCCGGCGCGCTGGCCATCGCCGCTGGTTTGGCCGCCTTCGTGCTCAGCAAGCGGGGCGGGGGCAAGGAGGCTCGTGGCTGAGCGGTTGGCTCCACCAGCTAAACCGCGTGCCGCGGCGATCACTGCGGACGGGGTCGGCAGGGGATGGGTCCTGGCCGGAGCCATTGTCCTGGTCCTGGCCCTGGTTGCCGCCCTGCTCTATTCCGGGGCTGCCGCCGCCCGGCAACTGTCCGATCCCGGTGCCCTGACCCGGTGGGCGCTGCCGGTGGCCAAGGCAGCAAACAACACGGCACTGGCTGCGGTGATCGCCTCGCTGCTGTTCGCCGTCGGGATCCTGCCCAAGCAGTTGCGTCCCAACCGCAGGCCCGGCAAGGGCGACGACGGGCCAGAGCACCCGGCATTCACGGCCGCGCTGAGGCTGGCCGCGGTCGCGGCAGTGGTCTGGACGCTGGCCGCGATGGCCGTACTGGTCTTCAGCTTCTCCGACATCGCCGGCCTGCCGGTCAGCGGGGATGCCAGCTACACCGCCGGATTCGTGGGATTCATGACGGATATCGGCACCGGCCAGGCGTGGCTTTCCATCACCATCGTGGCCGCCATCGTGGCCACGCTCATCTTAGGGATCCGCTCGCTTCCGGGGCTGGGCATGACGCTCGCGCTGGCCACGATCGGCGGACTGCTGCCGATGGCCCTGATCGGGCACTCCGCCGGCGGCGACGACCACTACGGAGCGGTCAACTCGATCGGCCTGCACCTGCTGGGCGCCTGCCTGTGGGTGGGCGGCATCATTGTGCTTGCGGTCATTTCCGGAACGCTGGGCACCAAGGACATCACCGGCCAAGTGCTGCGCCGCTACTCCTCGCTGGCGCTGATCAGCTTTTTCCTGGTTTTCTTCTCCGGCATCATCAACGCGTCGATCCGGATCACTTCGCTGGACCAGCTCTCCAGCCCTTACGGTGTGCTGGTGGTGATCAAGGCCCTCGCCACGCTGCTGCTGGGGGCGATCGGTTTGATGCACCGGCAGTGGATCATCCCCGAGTTGGGCACCAGGTCCGGCAAGCGGGTCCTGTGGCAGCTCATCACGGTGGAACTGCTGATCATGGCAGCGGTGTTCGGGATTGCCACGGCCTTGGCGCGCACGGCGCCGCCCACGCCGGAAGAGCTGCCGGTGGACGCCTCCCCGGCGCGCATTCTGACCGGCTACGACCTTCCGCCCGAACTGGTCAGCGGGAGCTGGCTGACGGTCTGGCGCTGGGACTGGCTGTGGGTCACGTTCGCCTTGGTTGCCGGAATTGCCTACCTTGTGGGCGCCGTCAGGCTGCACCGCCGCGGCGACCGCTGGCCGGTGGCACGGACCGTCAGCTGGATAGTGGGCTTGCTGGCGCTCACATACGTCACCTCCGGGGCCCCGGCCGTCTACGGGATGGTGCTCTTCAGCGTGCACATGCTCGACCACATGGCGCTGACCATGGTGGTGCCGCTGTTCCTGGTTCTGGGCTCGCCGATCACGCTGGCGCTGAAGGCACTGCCGCCCCGACGGGACGGGAGCATGGGCCCGCGTGAATGGATCCTCTGGCTGGTGCAGTCGAAATACTCGCAGATCGTCACCCACCCGCTCTTTGCCGCCGCGAACTTTGCCGGTTCGATCATCATCTTCTACTACTCTCCGCTGTTCCGGTTTGCCTTGGACGAACACACCGGCCACGAACTGATGAACCTGCACTTCCTGCTGACCGGCTATCTGTTCATCCTCACGATGATCGGCCAGGACCCGCTGCCGCGGCGGGCCCCGTACCCCATGCGGTTGTTGATCCTTTTCGCCACCATGGCCTTCCACGCCTTCTTCGGCGTGGCCCTGACCAGCTCGACCGCCTTGATCCAGGCCTCCTGGTTCGGCAGCATGGGCCGGGACTGGGGCCTGTCGGCCATGGAGGACCAGCAAGTCGGCGGCGCCATCATGTGGGGCGTCGGCGAAATCCCCACCCTCTGCGTCGCGGTCGGAGTGGCGATCAGGTGGTCGCGCTCGGATGCCCGGGAAACAAAGCGTAAAGATCGTTCAGCCGAGAGGAATAACGACGCCGAGCTGGCGGCTTATAACGATATGTTTGCCGAGATGGCCCGGCAGGACGCACGCATTGTCCCGCCCGGGGCCGTCAGGCCGGCCGCCGGTCACCGCGCGCCAGCCGGCAACCAGCACGTACCGAAAACCACCAACGGGCAGCAGCCCGCTCCGGACCCGGATAACGCCGGCCGGAGCCAAGGAGAATCCAGATGACTGAGGCAGCCGAGACCATCCGCACGAGCTACCGGGTCCGTGGCTCCGATCTTGTGGGCCGCAACTGGCTCAACACCGGCGGCAAACAGCTGGGACTGGAAGACCTGCGCGGCAAAATCGTGCTGTTGGATTTTTGGACTTTTTGCTGCATTAACTGCCTGCACGTGCTGGACGAGCTGCGGCCGCTGGAAGCGAAGTACAAGGACGTGCTGGTCACGGTCGGTGTGCACTCGCCCAAATTCGAGCATGAGGCCGACCCGGTGGCGCTGGCCGCGGCCGTGGAGCGCTACGAGATCCAGCATCCGGTGCTGGACGACCCGGAGCTCGACACCTGGCAGGCCTACGCCGCACGGGCGTGGCCGACGCTGGTGGTGATTGACCCGGAGGGCTACATCGTGGCGCACCTGTCCGGCGAAGGCCACGCCGGTGGCCTGGATTCGCTGATCAAGGAACTGGTGGCCGAGCACGAGGCCAAGGGCACGCTGCACCGCGGCGATGGCCCCTACGTTCCCGCGGAGACCACCGCCGGCGACCTGCGCTTCCCCGGCAAGGTCATACCGCTGCCGGACGGCGTGGGATCCGAGGGCGGATCCTTCCTGGTAACCGACACCGGACACCACCGGCTGGTGGAGCTGGCGGCTGACCTGTCCACGGTGCTCGCGACCTACGGCTCCGGCGAGAAGGGCTGGCAGGACGGAGCTGCCGGCGAGGCGAAGTTCAACGAACCCCAAGGCCTGGCCCTGCTGCCGGAGGAAATCCGCTCTCAGGCGGGCTACGACGTCGTGGTTGCAGACTCGGTGAACCATCGGCTGCGCGGTCTGTCGCTGGCCACCGGCGAGGTGACCACTGTGGCAGGCAACGGGGTGCAGCGCCTGCTGGATGCGGACACGCAGCGGACTGCTCCGGGGTTGGCGCAGGCGGGTCCCGGATCCGTCGCGGACGAGGCCCCGGCCGGCGACGCACTGGAAGAAGAGCTTGCCGAAGCCATCGCTGCCAGCTGGGCCCAGCTGGCAGCCGACCCGCTGGCTGTCTCGCTCAGTTCGCCCTGGGATGTCTACTGGTCGGAGCAGCTGAACGCTGTGGTGATCGCGATGGCCGGCGTGCACCAGATCTTCACTTTGGACCCGGTCTCCGGCCAAGTGGCCATTTTGGCCGGTACCGGGCTGGAAGGCCTGCAGGACGGCGACGCGACCGTGGCGTGGTTTGCCCAGTCCTCCGGCCTCGCCGGTGACGCGGCCGGCAACATCTGGGTTGCGGATTCGGAAACGTCGGCGCTGCGCAAGATCTCCTTCGTGGACGTCAACGGCGAAAACCGGGTGCAGGTGTCCACCGCCATCGGCGCCGGCCTCTTCGATTTTGGCTTCCGCGACGGCGCCGCCGCCGAGGCGCGGCTGCAGCATCCTCTGGGTGTGGCGGTCCTGCCGGACGGCTCCGTAGCAGTGGCCGACACCTACAACGGGGCGGTGCGCCGCTACGATCCTGCCACCGAGACCGTCTCCACGCTGGCGCGGGGGCTGGCCGAGCCGTCCGATGTGCTGCTGGATACTTCGGCCGTGGCTGATGGCGGCGAACCGCTGCTGCTGGTGGTTGAGGCGAACAAGCACCAGCTCATCCGGCTGCCCATCCCCAAGGAAGCGCTGACCGTGGACGAGGGCGCCTCGCAGACGCAGCGGCCCAAGACCGAGGTGTCGGCCGGTCCGCTGGCGCTGACCGTCCGCTTCGCCGCCCCCAAGGGCCAGAAGCTGGACGACCGCTGGGGCGATCCCACCCAGTTGAAGATTTCTTCCTCACCGGAGAACCTGCTGGTTTCCGGCGGCGGCACCTCGGTGGGCCTGCTGCGCGAACTGGTGCTGTCCGACGAAGTCACCGAGGGCGTCCTGCACATCACCGCCCGGGCGGCGGCGTGCGACGGCGAGCCCGGCGGCGAGATCCCCGACCACGCCGCCTGCCACCTGTACCAGCAGGACTGGGGCATCCCGGTAGTCATCGGCTCGGGAACCGGGGAGCTGACGCTGGACCTGCGCGGGCTGGACTAAACCGGCCGCGCACCCCACCAGACAACGGAGGCGGACAGAGAATCCTGTCCGCCTCCGTTGTTTCTGTGGTGGGCCGGGCTCTTAGTACTCCACCACGGGGGTGAGGGTCACATTCTTGTCATTGACGGACAGCTGGCCGGTGAAACGGAACCTTTGCTCCAGTTCGCGTTCCACAGACGCGCCGGTGAACAAGTCGATCTCCACCACGTTCAGCTTCGCCACTCCGCTCAGCGGGTTTAGTACCCAGCTGCCCTTGAACGGTTCCACCTTGACCTCGGGATACTTCACGATCGACCAGTCGATGGTGTTGTCCTGGACCCGGTCCATGGAGGCGCTGAACGGACAGCCGGAGGGCTGCAGCACGCGCTGCTCCGCACACGAGTCAAGGAATGCGTTGACCTGGCCGCTCAGGTCGTCCAGCAGCTTGGGCGTGGCGGCGGTCGCCAGCGAAAGCCGGGCGTCTTGGGCGTTCTGCGGGCCGGTCAGTACGGACTCGGCCACCGGTGCGGCGAAGTAGTCGCTGGCGTAGTGGGCCTCGAAGCTGCCGGGGTAGAACACGGCGAAGGAATTCTTGCCGTCCGGCAGGGCTACCCGGGTGCCGTTCAGCGAGGCTTCGTTTTCATTGACCACGTCCACGCTGATGGTGGGCAGTGTGCTGGGCACGAACGACCACTGGTTGAAAAACAGCCACGTGGTGCCGGTCTTCTCCAAGGCGAAGGTGGTGCTGTGGGCGACGCCGTCAACCGTGTAGCTGACCGTCTGGTCCACCCTGTTGTCGCCCGCCGGAACCGGGTCCTGGATTTCCAGGTTGGCCAGCGTGTCCACCGAGGCCTTGAGCGCGGCGCCGTCGAGCATGGCGGCGTTGGCGTCGGGCACGGTGGCGTGCAGCAGACCGAGCGCGGTCCCGCCGTCGCCGTCTTTCAAGGCGTTGAAGTAGGCCTTGACCTGGTGCTGCGGGCTGAACACGAATGCATTGACCAGCACAATAGTCAGCGCGGCAGCGGCCACGGCAAGCATCAGGCACAGCAGCCACGTGGCCACGGTCCTCAGTACTTTCGAATTTCCCACCATACCTACGTTACCCGCTGGCGGAACGTTCCCCCGGATCGGCAAGAGGCAGGTTGCAGCGTTGGCGACGGCGGTGCGGCTGCTACCAGCGCCGGCGCCGCCGCCTGGTTCCGAACAGTCCTCGCACCAGTTCCCGCCCCAGGACCGAGACGGTTTGCAAGGCAAAATCCTTGACGGCGTCGTTGTCTGCGCTGCCCTGCGGCGGCGCTTCCGTCCGGGGTGGCGGCGTTCTGCGCGGCTCGGGCTGCCGCGGGGGCGGGCTGTCCGGAGCCGGTGGGGCAGGCCTGGCGGGACGGGTGGACGGGCGGCCTAAGATGGTTTCTTCGATCCGGCGGGCCTCGGCGTCGATGTCTTCCGGGGTCGGTGGCGCGGTTGGCTGCGTCTGCGGGCCGTCCGCCGTCGTGCTGGCCTTGCCCGACCCCGAGCTGCCGGACGTGGAGGCGGCGGGAACCGGAGCGCCGGTGAGTTTCTCGAACGCCGAGCGGCTGTCCACCACTGGCCCGTAGACCGGCATCAACGAGGAGCCGTCCACAATGGCCTGCACGGTGGCAGCCGGGGAGGGGCCCATGGTGGAGCCGGGGGAGCAGAGCCGGGTCCAGGCCACCGGGGTGGGGGCGCCTTGCTCGTTCATCACCGTTACGACCGCTTCGCCGATCCCCGCGCTGGTCAGCACTTCCTCCAGGTCGTAGTCGCTGACCGGGAAGGTGGAGACGGTGGACTTCAGTGCCTTGGCGTCCTCGGGAGTGAAGGCGCGGAGCGCGTGCTGCACGCGGTTGGCCAGTTGGCCCAGCACGTCGGCCGGAACGTCGCGCGGCGTCTGGGTCACAAAGAAGATGCCGACGCCCTTGGAGCGGATCAGCCGCACCGTGGTGGCGATGGATTGCAGGAACGCTTTGGACGCGTCGCGGAAGAGCAGATGCGCCTCGTCCAAAAAGAACACCAGCTTGGGCTGTTCCGCGTCCCCCACCTCCGGTAATTCCTCGAATAGGTCGGCGATCAGCCACATCATGAAGGTGGAGAACAGCAGTGGCCGCTGCTGCAGCGCGGACAGCTCCAGGCAGGAGATGATGCCGCGGCCGTCGGCGGCGGTGCGCAGCAGATCAGCGGTGTCGAACTCGGTCTCGCCGAAGAACGTGCCCATGCCTTGGGCCTCCAGGGACACCAGTTCGCGCAGGATCACTCCGGCAGTGGCCTTGGAGAGACCACCCAGGTTCTCGAGGGCCTCTTTGCCCTCGTCGGAGACCAGGAACTGGATGACGGCGCGCAGGTCGGCCAGATTGTAGAGTTCCAGATCGTTCTGGTCCGCATAGTAGAAGACCAGCTGCAGGCTGGATTCCTGCGTCTCGTTCAGTTCCATCACTCGGGACAGCAGCAGCGGGCCGAAGTCGGAGATCCGGGCGCGGACGGAGACACCGGTGCCGTCACCGCCCAGCGAGAAATACTCCACCGGATAGGCAGCCGGCTTCCAGTCCTGCCCGACGGCTGCCGTCCGCGCGGCGAGCTTGGCGCTCCCCGCGGACGGGGTGGAAAGGCCGGTCAGGTCGCCCTTGATATCCGCCAGGAACACGGGGACACCGTGCGCCGAAAGCTGTTCGGCGATGACCTGAAGCGTGATCGTCTTGCCGGTGCCCGTGGCGCCGGAGATCAAGCCGTGCCGGTTCATCATGGACAGCGGCAGCCGGACCGCTGCCTCCGGCTGCACCTGGCCGTCCACCAGTGCCGCGCCCAGATGGATGGCCGGCCCGTCAAAGCTGTAGCCCTGCCGGATTACTGCCGTATGTTCTGCCGGAGTCCGCACCATGGCAGAAGCGTAGACCACGCAGGGTGTCAGCCAAAGAGCCGGCTGCGTCGGTCTCTGCCATAATCAGCGCATGGAACTGGCACCAGAGGACCTCAGGCATCTGCGCCGCTGCGTGGAACTGGCACGTGAAGCGTTGGACGACGGCGACGAACCGTTCGGCTCGGTGCTGGTCGATGCCGGCGGCAACGTGTTGTTCGAGGACCGCAACCGGGTCAAGGATGGGGACCAGACCCGGCATCCGGAGTTCGCGATTGCCCGCTGGGCGGCCAGCAACCTCGCCCCCGGGGAACGCCTCACCGCGACCGTTTACACCTCCGGCGAGCACTGTCCGATGTGTTCGGCGGCGCACGGCTGGGTAGGACTGGGCCGGATCATCTATGCCGCGTCGTCGGAACAGCTGGGCGGCTGGTTGGCGGAATGGGGCATCGGGCCGGCACCGGTGGCCGCGTTGCCGATCCAGATGGTGGCCCCGGGGATCGAGGTCGGCGGTCCGTCAGCGGAGCTCGCGGACGAGGTCCGCGGGCTGCACCAGCAGTTCCACCGGCGCTGAACGGGACCGCCGGCCGGGACCTCTACGCGGGGAGGCTACTTCACCGCGTACGGCGGGCGCATCAGCTCGTCGTCCACGGACTCCGCCGGGTCGGAGCCCAGTTCAACGATCTTGTTGCCCGCGTCCACGTGCACCACGGAGGGAACGAAGGACCGCGCCTCGGCGTCGGTCATGTCCGCGTAGGTGATCAGGATGACCAGGTCGCCTACATGCATCAGGTGCGCGGCCGCCCCGTTGATGCCGACGACGCCTGAACCGCGTTCACCGGCGATGGTGTAGGTCTCCAGCCGGGCGCCGTTGGTGACATCCACGATGGACACCAGCTCGCCGGGCAGGATATCGGCAGCGTCCAGCAGGTCAAGGTCCACGGTCACGGACCCGACGTAATGCAGATCGGCGTGCGTCACCGTCGCACGGTGGATCTTGGACTTGAACATTTTGCGCATCATCGGGTCCTAGTTTAGTCTCCCGTAGGCAACCGGTGAAACGGATCCGCTTCTGGTCTGCCAGAAGCGCCGCGACTAGGGTGGAGCCACCGGCAGGCGGCGATGTGATCCATCGAAGCGGGAGGCGTCCATGAGTTCGGATATCGGCAAGAATCGGTACGACGACGGCGGTCCGCGGCCGGCCGCCGATGCTCCGGCAGGAGCCGGGGAGCCTTTGGAGCCTGGGCCGGCGCCTACGGAGGCAGCAGCCCCGCCCACGCAGGCCATGCCTGCTGCCACCCCAACAGCTCCTGCGCCCACCCAGGCAGTACCCGCCGCGGACCTTGAGCCCCCGCCCACGACTGCTTTCGACCGCCCGCCCACCGCGGACAGCCTGGACCCGGATGCCCGCGCGCAGTTCATGGACCCGGACGAGGACCGGCCGATCGCCGCAGAACGGACCTACAGCGACACCAGCGCCTATCGGCCTGAAGCCGCCCTCGATGCGGAGTCACTGTACCTGCGGGAACACAATGCCTATGGCGGGATCAGGTTGGGCTCGGCCTTCTTCGGCTGGCTGACCGCATCGGCCTTGGTGGTGCTGATCGCGTCGGCGGTTGTCGGTGTCGCCGCCGCCTTCGGGATGGCCAATGAGACCGAAGTGCGCGGCTGGGTGGACAACATGATGGAAAGCAACGGTGCGACAGCCATCGCCGCGGCGGTAGCGCTTGCCGGCATCGTCTTGCTGGCCTATTTCGGCGGCGGCTATGTGGCGGGCCGGATGGCGCGGTTCGACGGCATCAGGCAGGGACTGGTGGTATGGCTTTGGGGCATTGTGATGTCGGTCGTGGCGGGACTGATCGGTCTGACCGTCGGCGGCTTCCGCTTGCTGACCGGGCCGGTCGTGCCTGTCGTTGAGCGGCCCCTCCAGGAGCTGACCTTCCCGGCGCTGATCACACTGGCAGTAGTGTTGTTGGCCAGTCTGGCCGGGGCCCTTTTAGGTGGCGCCGCCGGCATGCGCTACCACCGGGCAGTTGACCGATCCGGCTTCGAACCCGACGAGGACATCGACGAGTAGCAGGGCAAAGAGGAGCACCCCGGCCCAGGGGCCGGGGTGCTCGTGGAGCGGGCGACGGGAATCGAACCCGCGTATCGAGCTTGGGAAGCTAGCGCTCTACCATTGAGCTACGCCCGCACAGGATCCGGCGTGGAAGCCGGATCCGGTCAAACAATGAAACCGAGTTTACCCCAGGTCAGCGAGGAGCCGGAATTCAGACCGGCTGGCCCGCCGTGGCGGCTTCGCGCTCGCGGGCTTCGCTGATTTCTTCGGCCCGGGCAGCGTTGGCTTCTTGGGTCAGAGCGGCCCCGGCTTCGGCATCACGAGTCAGGTTTTCCCCGGTTTCAGGATCGAACAGGTGCATCTTGCGGGTGTCCAGCCAAAGTTCGGCCGAGCGCCCGCCGCGGATCCGGCTTGCGGCGTCCAGCGTCACCACGATCTGCGGCCGCAATTCGTCCGCGTCCATGTCCCTGGCCAGCGAATTCAGCAGGTCGCGGACCTCCGGATCCGGGTCGAAATCGATGTAGCCGTACTGTTCGTTGCCGAGCCACTCGGTGTGGGTCAGTTCGGCCGTGAACGTGGAACCCATGTCCTTCTTGTGCTCTTCCACCAGCGAAGCATCTTCGAAGAATTCCGGCCGCAGGCCCACCAGAACTATTTTCTTGCCCGCGGCGGCTCTGGCCTTGTCCTCGGTGACCGGAACATTTCCGATGGGGGTCCTGAGGACGTTGCCCTCCACGGTGGCCGGCAGGAAATTCATCGACGGAGATCCGATAAAGCCCGCCACGAACAGATTGACCGGCTGCTCGTACAGTTCACGCGGGGAAGCAATCTGCTGCAGCACCCCCTTCTTCAGTACGGCCACCCGGTCACCCAGGGTCATGGCCTCGGTCTGGTCGTGCGTGACGTAGACGCTGGTGACACCGAGCCGGCGTTGCATCTGGGAGATTTCGGACCGCATCTGGCCGCGCAGCTTCGCGTCCAGGTTGGACAGCGGTTCGTCGAACAAGAAGGCATCGGCTTGCCGGACGATCGCCCGCCCCATGGCCACGCGCTGCCGCTGGCCGCCGGAGAGATTGCCCGGTTTGCGCTCCAGGTGGTCGGTCAGCTCCAGGGTCTTGGCGGCGTCCGTAACGAGCTTCCGGATTTCGTCCTCGGTGTGCTTGCCCTTGGCCAACCTCAGCGGGAAGGCGATGTTCTCAAACACGGTCAGGTGCGGGTAGAGGGCGTAGTTCTGGAAGACCATGGCCAGGTTCCGGTCCCGGGGCGCCTTCTCGTTGACGCGCTTGCCGTCGATCAGCAGGTCACCCGAGGTGATGTCCTCGAGCCCCACGATCATGCGCAGCAAGGTTGATTTGCCGCAGCCGGAGGGGCCCACCAGGATGATGAATTCGCCGTCCTCGATGTCGATGCTGACGTCGTTGACTGCGGGGAAGCCGTCGCCATACTGCTTGACGAGGTTTTGCAACGTGATCGATGCCATGGGATGTCCTTTCCTGCCGCGGGCCTAGCCCTTGACGGCGCCTTGGGTCAGGCCGGAGACGATTTGGCGCTGGAACAGCAGGACCAGCAGCACAATGGGAATGGTGACGATGATGGCGGCCGCGGAGATCGCGCCGACCGGGGACTCGAACTGGGAAGCGCCGGTGAAAAAGGCCAACGCAGCAGGGACTGTCCGTGCGGCCTCGGTGGAGGTCAGCGAGATGCCGTAGACGAAGTCGTTCCAGGCGATGAAGAAGGCGATGATCGCCGTCGTGAAGACCCCCGGGGCGGCCAGCGGCACGATCGCCTTGCGGAACGCCTGCCACGTGGTGGCGCCGTCCACCTGCGCGGCTTGTTCCAGTTCCCACGGGATCTGGCGGAAGAACGCCGCCAGCGTCCAGATGGAGATGGGCAGGGTCAGCGACAGGTAGGGGATGATCAAGCCCGGCCAGGTGTCGTACAGCCCGATGCTCCGCCACAGGTTGAACAGAGGGGTGACGATTGAGATTACCGGGAAGATGGAGACTGCCAACGCGGTGGTGAGGATGACCTTCTTGCCGGGGAAATCCAGCCGGGCAATGGCGTAGGCGCAGAGCGTGGCCAGGACGACGGCGATGAATGTTGCGATCAGCGCGATGCCGATGGAGTTCCACAAGGAGCTCAGGAACAACTCCTGCGCTGTGCCGACCAGGATTTGTTCATAGTTGGTTCCCGTCCAGGTGGTGGGCAGGAACTTGCCTGTGGTCAGGTCACTGGGGAGTTTGAACGAGGTAGCCATGATGGACGCCACCGGGAACAGTGCGTAGAGCAGCACCAGTACGGAAATAATAATCCAGGTAACCCGCTCCTTGGTCCGTGATGCTCTCATCACCTACCTCCTCTCTGGCCGGCAAGGTCCACTTTGAACAGTTTGATGGCGATGAAACAGATCAGCAGCACGCAGACGAACAACAGCACGGACACCGCGGAGCCGAGGCCGATTTCCAAGCGCCCAATGGATGTCCGGTAGGCAAGGAGCGAGAGCACCTCGGTGTTGAACGCGCCGTTGGTCATGATGAAGACGTTGTCGAATATTCGGAACGCATCGAGCGCCCGGAACAGCACGGCCACCATGATCGCAGCCTTCATGTTCGGCAGGACCACCCGGCGCATCCGCTGCCACCACGTCGCGCCGTCCACTTCCGCGGCTTCGGTCAGCTCATCGGGCACCTGCGCCAGGCCGGCCAGCAGCAGCAGCGAAATGAACGGGGTGGTCTTCCAGATTTCGCTGGCCATGATCACTGCCAAGGACGTCCACGTCCCGGCGAACCAGTTGAGGTCAGGGCTGATTCCGGGCACCCAGTTAAACCAGGTGTTGACGAAGCCGGAGTTAATATCGAACATGTAAAACCAAGCAAACGCGGAGACCACGGTGATGATCCCGTACGGGACCAAGATGGCGGTGCGCAGCCAGCCGCGCACTGCCTTGAGCGCCTTGTGCATCACCAGCGCCAGTGCGAAACCCAGAATGAGTTCCACGACGACGGTCACCACCATGATCAGCAGCGTCACCCCGAGGTCCCGCCACCAGACCACGTCCGTCAGGACCACGCCGTAGTTGCCCAGTCCGACGAATGCGCGTTCGTCGGGGGCGGTGAGCCGGTAGCTGAACAGCGAGTCGAACACTGCTTGCAGGATCGGGTAGGCCGTGACGGCCAGCATGATGACAAAGGCCGGGCCTGCCAGCCACCAGCCCAGCCGGCGCTCCGCTTTGGCACGCTCACTGTACTGCTGGACGGCGCGGCGCTTGCTGGCCCGCCCGGTTTCGCCGTCCGGGAGAGTGGGCGTTTCGGTCGTGGTGCTCACAGCAGGTTCTCCCCCCGTAGGACGGAAACAATGAAGTCAGACGTCTCCTGCGGCGTGATGGAGGGATCCACCTGATCCGGCGGGGCGAAATTCTGCTGCAGGCTGGTGGAAACCTCGTTGTAGAAGACCGTCTGCGGACGCGGCGCCGCCAGTTCCAAGGACTCGCGGATGGTGTCGGCCATCGGGAAGGCTTCCTTGATCCGCGGATCGTTATAAGCCTCGGTGTTCGAGGGCGGGTTGCCATTGGTAATGAAGTACTCAGCCTGGTTCTCCGGGGAGACGATGCACTCGATGGCCGCATAGGCCAGATCGGGGTGTTCGCTGGCCGCCCCCACGCCCAGGTTGATGCCGCCGAGCGGCGGCGCAGATTGCTCGCCTTCCGTCATCCGCGGGTAGAGCGCCCAACCGATGTCCTTGAGCACCGATGGATCCAGGGAGCCATCCTCCACCGCGGCGTTGGTCGCCGGCCAGACGAACGGCCAGTTGACCATGAACGAGCCTTTGTCGCCTTGGAACAGGATCATCGAATTGTTCTCGTCCTGGGTGGGCAGCCCGGGCCCGCCCAGGCCGTCCTTGCCGATGGTGGAGATGACCTGGGCGGCTTCCTTGCCGGCCTTGCTGGCCAGACCCAATTGAATCTGGTCGGCCTTCGCCTCGGGGTTCTCCAGAATGTGGCCACCGGCCGATTCGACCAAGGCATTCAGCCAGACGGTCATGGATTCGCCGCGCTGGCCCTGCACGCCCAGGAACTTGTCTTCCTTGGAAGCGGCCTCGATCAGTTGTTGCCAGGTGACCGGTTTCGTCATGTCCAGTCCCGCCGCCTTGGCCACCGACTTCCGGTACCAGAGCAGTTGCGTGTTGGCCCAGAACGGAACGGCTACGAGTTTGTCTTTCCACGTGGCCCCGGTGAGAGCCCCCTCCACGACGTTCTGCGTGGTGCGCTGCGCGACCGTCTCCGGGACAGGAGCCAGGAATCCCGGCTCCGCCAGTTCGGGGATGAAGGGTGGATCAAGGCTCATAATGTCCAGCGACGAGTCGCCGGCTGCCAGCCGCCGGGCCAGCTGCTCCCGTTGCGATGCGGCGTCATTGGGCAACAACGAGGTCTCGATCCGGTACTCGCCGCCGGCGGCCTGGGTGCACTTTTCGGCAATCGCTGCCTGACCGCCGGCGTCCGGGTTGATGTACCAGGTCAGGGTGGGAGGGCCCTCGTCGGCGCTGCAACCAGCCAGCAGCGTGGCTCCCAGCGCCAGCACCACGGCTGCTCCGATTCCAGCTGTAGCGCGCCGGTTGCGCGGCCGGTCTCCGTCTCTGGGCATCAACTAGCCTCCACGTTCTGGTTGAGCTCCGGCTGCCCGGCTTCTGTCGCTTGTATGTGCCACGCAGCCTCGTAGGAGTAGAGCGTATTCTCCTGCAGGCAAATGCGCCATGGTTCGCGCAGGCGCGGGACCGGCCAGCGGTGGGAATACGGCGAGCAGGATGGGGTGTTGTGCCGCATACCGTCCGGCATCTGCGGGCGCAGTGTGAGGGGAAGGCGAACATGGGGAATTCACGCGGGAATGCAGCCAATGACGCCCGGCGGCGGGAAAGCTGGCTGCGCTTCCGGGATAACCGGAATCAGGCCTTGGCCGTCGATTACGGCTGGCTGACCCTGACCTCGCTGCAGTGGTTGCCCGCCGAGCCAGCACCGCTGGACCAGGTCACGGGCCTGTGGAGTGCCACAGGGCCGGCATCTGCCGGCGGACACGCCACCCTGACAGCCAACGCCGACGACGGCTTGTACTTCATGGAGACCGGCGAGCCGGCGGTGGGGACTTTTACGGCCACCTTGGGCAATGAGGAATCGCTGCTGTGGGTGCGCCGCGGCAGCATCGCCGTCGAACTCGCCGCGCGCGGCGACCGCTATGCGGTCCGGACGCGGGACAATAACTCACCGGTACATGCGGACTTCAAGGCTGTCCCGGTCTTCGATTACAACCCGGACCTGGTGGTGACCGGCCGATTCGACGAATACGACCAACCGCGGACCCTGCACATCACCACATCGAACCCAGACGTTCCCGGCGCCATCACCGCGGTGGGCACGGTCAGCTTCGAGCTGGACGGCTCCCGGCACACCCTGGTGGCCGAACCGGAAAAACTGGGTGCGTTGTCGCTGAACTTCCATGACGCCACCAACGGCGACACCACGGCGGGTTGGCGTTCCGTCGCCACACGCCGTCCCGGGCCCGACGGAACCGTGCTGATCGATTTCAACCGCGCCACGAATTTTCCCAGCGCTTTCACCGACTTCGGCACCTGCCCGATGCCGGTTGACGGCAACGTCATAACAGCCCCGGTGGAAGCCGGTGAACGCCGGGCGCGCTGACTTCCCACGATGGCGCCCAACGCCGGTCTGGGGGAGGATCGTCGAATGGGACCGACAGCGGACGACTTCCGCATCATCACAGACGACCTGACCGGCCGCTTCAGCGAATTGCCGGACGATGCCTGGCGCAAGCCGGCGCTGGAGCTGGCGTGGGACTGTCGCGAAACAGCCGCGCACCTCATGGACGACTTCGCGTTCTACGCGATGCAATTGTCCGGCCGCCAGCCGCCACAGGACGACTACGTGGCGCTGGTGGATCCGCCGGCTTGGCGGTCAGGCGGGCCGGACATCTTGTTTTGGCCCGATCCGGCCACGGGGACTGCCGGAATCGTCAGCTGCTTCGATGCCGCGGCCGGCCTGCTGTATGCCGTCACCGCCACTGCGCCGGCAGGGCACCGGGGCTACCACCCGGCGGGAATCTCGGACGCGTCCGGTTTTGCAGCCATGGGTGTGGCCGAAGCCGTGCTGCACGGCTTCGATATCCTCGCTGCCCAGGGGATCGACTACCGTCCGGACGACGGGGTGATCGCGCGGGCGATGGACCGGATTTTCCCGGCGGCGGAGCGGACGGGCGATGTCTGGCAGGACCTGCTGAGGGCCAGCGGCAGGACCCCCGAAACCCGCGGACAGAAGTGGCGGTGGGACTCGACGGTCCGCGGATGAGTCCGGCGGGCGGGAGCGGGGCGGGGGCCGTAGGCTGGTAGCAGTCCTGCGAGGATGCAGGGGAACCGACGGAAGCCGCTATGACCGTAGACAAGAACACCCGCCGGCTCGAAGACCATATCGAGACCGATTTTTCGGACAAGATGAGCTATGGCTCCTACCTGTCCCTGGACCAGTTGCTCTCTGCCCAGCACCCGGTGAGCCGTCCGGAGCACCACGACGAACTTCTGTTCATCATCCAGCACCAGACCTCCGAGCTGTGGCTGAAACTGGTGCTGCATGAGTTGCGCACGGTACGGCAGAAACTGCGCGACGACGACCTGCGCTTCGCGATGAAGGGCATCGCGCGGATCAAGCACATCCAGCGCTCGCTGACCGAGCAATGGTCGGTACTGGCAACGCTCACGCCGTCCGAATACGCGGAGTTCCGCGGGTCGCTGGGATCGTCGTCGGGCTTTCAGTCTTACCAGTACCGTGCCGTGGAGTTCATGCTGGGCAACAAGAACAAGGGCATGCTGGACGTCTTCTCGAATGATCCGGCCGCACAAGCCTTGCTCGCTGAACTGCTCAATCAGAGCAGTGTGTACGACGAGTTCTTGGCTTATCTGCACCGGCACGGCTACCGGGTCCCGCCGGAACTGCTGGACCGGGATGTGACCGAGGCGCACGTCTTCAACCCGGAACTCGTGGAAACCTTCACATCCGTCTACGAGAACGCCGGGCAAAACTGGGACGTCTACGAGGCCTGCGAGGAACTGGTGGACCTGGAAGACAACTTCCAGCTCTGGCGCTTCCGGCACCTGAAAACAGTGGAGCGGACCATCGGCATGAAGCGCGGCACCGGCGGGTCTTCCGGCGTTGGTTTCCTCCGCCGGGCGCTGGAGCTCACGTTCTTCCCCGAGCTCTATGCGGTGCGCACGGAGATCGGCCAAGCTGGACCGGTCGACTAAGGCGGTGCGGGAGGGCTGCCGGCGGAGGCCGTTCGTTCCCCCGCCAGCAGCGGCCTGGTGGCCGCCAACACACGTTGCGCGGCCCGACTGATTCCATGGTCGCACCCCGACGCGGTTCGGGACAGGGGGTGAAGCACGGAAGCTCCAGGCTGACGGCCGCGTCATGCGGCAGGGGAGGGGGCTGGTCCCGTGTATTTTTAGAGTGTGCTGATCTCCGACCGTGATATTCGTGCCGAAGTGGACTCCGAACGCATCATTCTTGATCCGTTCCAGCCGGACATGATCCAGCCCTCGAGCGTGGACGTGCGGCTTGACCGGTTCTTCCGGCTGTTCGACAACCACAAGTACGCACACATCGACCCGCAGCTGGAGCAGCCCGAGCTCACCCGGTTGGTGGAGGTGGACCCGGAAGAGCCACTCATCCTGCATCCGGGCGAATTTGTCCTCGGCTCCACGTACGAGACGGTGACACTGCCCGACGACATCGCCGCCCGGCTGGAGGGCAAGTCCTCGCTGGGACGGCTCGGCCTGCTGACCCACTCGACGGCAGGATTCATCGATCCCGGTTTTTCCGGACACGTGACGCTTGAGCTCTCCAACATGGCGACGCTGCCGATCAAGCTCTGGCCGGGCTCCAAGATCGGCCAGTTGTGCTTCTTCCGGCTGTCGTCGCCGGCCGAGCACCCATACGGTTCCGGCGAATACGGCAACCGCTACCAGGGCCAGCGCGGCCCCACCGCATCGCGCAGCTACCAGAATTTCCACCGCACGGTCATCGAACGCTGATCCGGCAGGCTGCAGCCCGCAGGAGTCAGGCCGCGGGAGTGGTGGCCCGCTGGATCTTTGCCGGCGTTTTGACCGGGAGCAGCATCAGCAGGCCAGCCAGCAGCACCACCAGGATGCCCAGGATGCCGTAGCGCTGTTCGCCGAAAACGGTAATAAACAGTGCGAACAGCGATGGTGCCAGAAAGCTGACGGCCCGGCCGGTGGTGGCGTAGAGGCCGAAGAACTCGCCTTCCTCGCCGCGGGGCGCGAGCCGGGCCAGATAGGCGCGCGACGACGACTGGGCCGGTCCGACGAACAGGCACAACAGCAGGCCAAACACCCAGAAAGTGGTATCGCCGGTCCAGGTGTTGCCGAAGAACACATGGTCGCCGGCGCCCAGCACGAAGATGGCGGCCGCCGCGACGATCAGTCCGGACAAGGCCCAAACGATGACGTTCTTCGGGCCGACCCGGTCGTCCAGCACCCCGCCGCAGACGGCACCGAGCGCCGCCACGACGTTGCCGGCGATCGCGAAGACGATCACCTGGCTGAGCGAGAAGCCGAAGGTGCCGGCGGCGATCACCCCGCCGAAGGTGAACACCGCGGCGAGCCCATCGCGGAAAATGGCACTGGCAATCAGGAAGAAAATTGTGTGGGGGCTGGAGCGGAAGATTGCCTTGATGCGGCGGAAGAGCAGCCCGTAGGACGCGAAGAAACCCAACGACGCGGCCGCCGGCTGCCGAGGGATCTCCGGAACGGCAAACAGCACTGGCAGCGCGAAGACCATGAACCAGACGGCGCAGAACACCGCCACCAGACGGATGTTCAGCCCGTTGTCCGCGGTGGCCCCGAACCAACCGGTCTCCGGCAAGACGAACCCGACGAGTACCAGGGCCAGCGCGACGACCCCGCCAACATAGCCCATCGCCCAGCCGAAGCCGCTGACTTTGCCGATCGTCGATGGGGTGGAGATTTGCGTGAGCATCGCGTAGTAGTTCACGTTCGCGAACTCGAAAAACACGTTGGCCAGCGCGATCAGTGCCACGCCGAGGAACAGGAACCCCGGCGACGGGAACACGAAGAAGCAAAGGCCGGTCAGCACGGCCACCGCCACACTGTTGACGCCAAGCCATAGTTTGCGGCGGCCGCCGGTGTCCGAACGCTGACCGGTAACCGGCGCCAGCAGTGCGATGGCCAGCCCGGCTATGGCCAGTCCGTAGCCGAGGATTTCCGAAGCGAACGCCTCGCCGCCGAATGCATCGCTGGTCAGGTAGACGGTAAAGACAAACGTTGTCATCACGGCGTTAAAAGCGGCTGACCCCCAGTCCCAGGAAGCCCAGGCCAAGACGTGCTTCTTATTCAGCCGTTCTGCTGCCGCACCGCCCGCTTCTTGGGTTGCCGGGATGCCCACCGAGTCAGTCATACCGCGATGCTATCCGTTTCGCCCGCTGCGAACTTTGAGCAGCGCCGCGAGCCCCGTGAATCTTTGCCGAACAGTGAGTCCGAAGGCCAGGCGGGGGAGGTCGGACGGCTGGAGATCACGCCCCGCGGGGGCGGAACCGTTTATGCCATGGGTAGAATGGAGCATCGCCCTGTCCGCCTAATCCTTGCAAAACCTGAAGGAAGTTCCGGAGTATCCTCGTGCTGATTGTGCTCACCATGCTTTTTGCGGTGGCCTTTGTAGCGCCTTTGATTTTCCGGAAACTCGGCCGGTCAACTTTCTACATTCTGGCTGCGGTTCCTGCCGCCGGCTTCATCTGGCTGATTGCCACGTTCGGCAACTACACCAACGCGAACCAGAAAGCACTTGACGGCGCTCCCAACGCTCCGCCGTCGGAAGTCTTCGCCTGGGTGCCGGGCCTGCAGCTGGAGCTGGCCTTCCGGATGGACACGCTGGCCGCGGTGCTCTGCATCCTTATTCTCGGTGTCGGGGCCCTGGTGCTGTTCTACTGCGCCCGCTATTTCAAGGCCGACGATCCTGACATCGGTCCTTTCGGTGCACAGTTGCTGGCCTTCAGCGGCGCCATGTTCGGCCTGGTCACCGCTGACGACCTGATCCTGATGTACATCTTCTGGGAGCTGACCAGCGTTCTCTCCTACCTGCTGATCGGGTATGCCAGGCACCGACTGTCGGCGCGTAGGTCGGCGCTGCAGGCCTTGATGGTCACCACCTTGGGCGGCCTGGCGATGCTGGTCGGCATCCTGATGATCGGGCAGACCGCCGGCACCTACCGGACGTCCGAGATCCTCGCCAATGCCGATTCGCTCCTTGCCCACGGACAGATCATCGACATCGCTATCCTGCTGGTGCTTGTTGGGGCAATCAGCAAGTCGGCCTTGGTGCCCTTCCACTTCTGGCTCCCGGCGGCGATGGCCGCGCCGACGCCGGTCAGCGCCTACCTGCACGCCGCGGCCATGGTCAAGGCCGGCATCTACTTGGTGGCCTTGCTGGCTCCCGCATTCTCCGGCACCGAGTACTGGCATCCTGTGGTGCTGGGACTCGGGCTGCTGACCATGCTGGTGGGGGGTTGGCAGGCCCTGCGCCAGCACGACCTGAAGCTGATCCTGGCCTACGGCACGGTCAGCCAGTTGGGTTTCCTGACCCTCGTGTTCGGACTGGGCTCCCAGGAAGCTGCCTTGGCCGGCATGGGCATGTTGCTGGCCCACGGCTTCTTCAAGGCGACGCTGTTTCTGGTGGTGGGCATCATTGACCACCAGTCCGGAACGCGTGACATTCGCGAACTGTCCCATCTGTACCGCCAAGCTCCGAAGCTCTTCGTGGTCGCCTTGATCGGCACTGCCTCGATGGCCGGCCTGCCTCCGTTGTTGGGCTTCGTTGCCAAAGAGTCGGTCTACGAAGCCTTCGTCCACCGTGCGGAGGCGTCCGGCTGGGTGGGCGGTCTGCTGCTGGCGGGCATTGTGATTGGCTCCATCCTGACGTTCGCCTACAGCGCCCGGTTTATCTGGGGCGGATTCGCGGCCAAGCCAGGACTGGAGGCCATCGAGTTCAGACCGGTTCCGTGGGCCTTCCTGGCCGCCCCGGCCATTCTGGCCGCGGCCACCGTGAGCTTCGGGCTGTGGCCGGTGCCGGTAGAAGAGGCCGTCGCACCGTATGCAGGACTTTTCCCGCTGGATACGGTCGCCACGCATCTGGCGCTCTGGCACGGATTGACGCCGGCGCTGGGCCTGACAGCCATCACCCTTGCCGCCGGCGCAGCTTTGTTCATGCTGCGCACGCCGGTAGCCGCCTTCCAGACGAAGATCCATTTCATCCCCGAGGCAGACCGGATCTACCGCGGCATCATCAACGTGCTGGACGAGGTGGCCATCTGGGTCACCGGCCGCACCCAGCGCGGTTCGTTGGTCTTCTATCTGTGCGTGATCCTGATCGTGGCCATCGTGACGCCACTGACCGCCGTCGTGCTGATGGATGCCCCGCTGCCGGAAAGCCTGGTCTGGTTCGATACGCCGGCGCAGGCCATCGCAGGGCTGATCGTGGCGGCCGGAGCGCTGGGTGCCATCCGCGCGAACAAGCGCTTCATGGCGGTGCTGATGGTCTCGGTGACCGGCTACGGACTGGCCTTTATCTTTGCCATCCAGGGTGCTCCGGATCTGGCCTTGACCCAATTGCTGGTGGAAACGATCTCGCTGGTGGCCATCGTGCTGGCGCTGCGTTCCCTGCCGGCGCGGCTATGGCTGCGCACACCCGGGCGTTTCAAACTGCTGCGCGCCATCATCGGTGCGGCGTTTGGCCTGACCATGATCGTGATCGCGATGACCGCGATGGCGGCACGCACGGCAGATCCGATATCACTTGCCCTGCCGAAGTTGGCCTACGAGGACGGCGGCGGCAGGAACATCGTCAACGTCATCCTGGTGGACATCCGGGCATGGGACACGTTCGGCGAAATTTCCGTGCTGGCTCTGGCAGCTACCGGTGTGGCCAGCCTAATCTTCATCCGCGGCCGCGGGGACAAGCGCCCGCTGTCCGTGGACGCCGTGGCCAGCGGCTCGGTGGGCCGCGGCTACGAAATGGTGGCGCACTCGGACCGCGAGGCCGCAGCACTGGCGACTGCCCGCAAGTTCGCCGTGGTGCCGCGCGATGCCTGGCTCGTTGCCGGCCGGACGCTGGCGCCGGAACGCCGGTCGATCATCTTCGAGGTGATCACCCGGCTGCTCTTCCACTCCGTGATGATCTTCTCCGTCTACCTGCTGCTGGCCGGCCACAACCTGCCCGGCGGAGGTTTTGCCGGCGGGCTGCTGGCGGGCATCGCACTGACCGTCCGCTATCTGGCCGGTGGGCGCGTCGAGCTGGCTGAAGCGACGCCGGTCAGTGCCGGCCTGCTGCTGGGCGTGGGGCTTGCCGCCGCGTCCCTGACAGCCGTCGTCCCGATCTTCCTGGGCGGCCAGGTCTTCCAAAGCGCCATCATTGAGTTCAGCCTGCCGGTCTTCGGTGACCACAAGTTCGTCACCTCGACGATTTTTGATATCGGCGTCTACCTGGTGGTGGTCGGGTTGGTGCTGGACGTTCTGCGCAGCTTCGGCTCGGAAATTGACGAACGAACCGAAGAGCGTACTGCCCGCAGCCGAAAGACGTCGGAACTTCACGCGCCGGCAACGATCGAGGAGGAGGTGTCCTCATGACGGTCAACCTGACACTGCTGCTGGTGATGGGCGTGCTGTTCGCGGTGGGCGTCTACCTGATCCTGGAACGTAGCCTGACCCGGGTGATGCTCGGCCTGATGCTGATCACCAACGGCGCGAACCTGCTGCTGCTCAGCACTGGCGGGCCCGCCGGACTGGCGCCGATCTTCGGCGTTGACGTCCCCGCCGAGGCCTACAGCGATCCGCTGCCCCAGGCCTTGATCCTCACGTCCATTGTGATCTCCTTTGCGGTCACGGCGTTCATGCTGGCCATCATTTACCGCTCTTGGGTGCTGGGACGGCAGGACGAGGTCCAGGACGATATCGAAGACCGCCGCGTGGCAAACCAGCCGACCTTCGATGCGGAAGACGACGCCGAGATCCCGGCCGAAACCACCGAGTTCGTCCCGGCGGACGAGGCGGAGGAAACACCTGCGACCAACAGGGCCCGGATAGAGAGGGAGAAGTGAACGCCGCACTGATCGCGCCGCTGGCAGTAGTCCTGCCGCTACTGGGCGCTGCCTTGGCGTTCGTCCTGATCCGCCATCCAAACGCCCAGCGCCGTACCGGTGCCATTACGCTGACCGTGACGCTGGCACTGGAGGCCGTCATGCTGGCCTCGGCGTGGGCCAACGGAGCCCAGGCCGTGAACATCGGCGGCTGGATTCCGCCGTTTGGCATCACCATGGTGGTCGATGAGCTTTCCGCGCTGATGCTGGTGGTCTCCTCCGCCGTCAGCCTGGCGGTGCTGCTGTATGCCTCCGGCCAGGGCATGACCGACAGCGATGAAGAAGGTCCGGTCTCGATCTTCCACCCCACCTACCTGATCCTGGTGGCCGGTGTGTCCAACGCGTTCCTGACCGGCGACCTGTTCAATCTCTATGTGGGCTTCGAAATGCTGCTCACGGCCAGCTACGTGCTGATGACCTTGGGAGGCACCAGCCCGCGCATCCGCGCAGGGGTGACGTACGTCGTCGTCAGCGTTATCTCCTCAGTGCTGTTCCTGGTGTCTATCGCGATGATCTACGCGGCGACCGGAACGATCAACATGGCGGACCTGGCGATCAAGCTCGGCGAGTTGGAACCGTCGACGCAAATGACGCTGCACCTCATGCTGCTGGTGGCCTTCGGCATCAAGGCGGCGGTCTTCCCGTTGTCCTTCTGGCTGCCCGACTCCTACCCGACGGCGCCGGCGCCGGTCACCGCGGTGTTCGCCGGCCTGCTGACCAAGGTCGGCGTCTATGCCCTGATCCGCACCGAGACGCTGCTGTTCCCGGGGGACCGTCTGAACACGTTCCTGATGGTGGTGGCCGTGCTGACCATGCTGGTCGGCATCCTGGGTGCCGTGGCACAGATCGACATCAAGCGCATGCTCTCTTTCACGCTGGTGAGCCACATCGGCTACATGGTGTTCGGGTTGGCGATGTCCTCGGTGGTGGGCCTGGCGGCCGCGGTCTACTACGTGGCGCACCACATCACCGTGCAGACCAGCCTGTTCCTGGTGGCCGGGCTGATTGAACGCCGCGGCGGCACCACCAACATGGACCGGCTGGGCGGCCTGGCCAAACTGTCGCCGTTGCTGGCCATCTTGTTCTTCGTCCCGGCCATGAACCTTGCCGGGATCCCGCCGTTCTCCGGTTTCCTGGGCAAGATCGGCTTGGTGCAGGGAGGCGTGGACCTGGGCACGCCGATCGCCTGGGTGCTGGTGGCGGGCAGCATGATCACGTCGCTGCTGACGCTGCTTGCTTTGGCCCGGGTCTGGAACCGCGTGTTCTGGCGGCGCCCGGAAGATGCCGAGCACCCGGATCCGGTCTTGGTGGCAACCAAGCCCGACGGGTCGGCTGTACGGACGACCCGCCACGTGGAGGACCATCCGCACGGGCGGTTCACCGGGCGCGGCATCGTTCAGCTGCTGCCCATGCCGATGGTCTGGCCGACGATCGGGCTGGTGGCGATGGGCCTTGCCCTGACGGTATTCGCCGGCCCGCTCTTCGAACTGAGCGACCAGGCGGCACGGGAGATGCTGCAGCGCACGCCGTATATCGAGGCGGTCCTAGGGGACGGCGCCATGCAAGGTGGTGGCCAATGAGGAAACCGCGTATTTCCATCTGGATCGAGCTGCCGCTGCTGGCTTGGCTGGTCTTCCTCTGGGGCGCTTTGTGGCAGGATTTCAGCGCCGGCAATCTGATCTTCGGTTTGCTGATCGCTCTGCTCATCGTGAACCTTTTCTACCTGCCGCCGGTCGAACTCAGCGGGCGCTTCAATCCACTGGCAGCGGTGATCTTCGCCGCGACCTTCGTGTGGAAAGTGGCGGTGGCGAGCTTCGAAGTACTCTGGCTTGCCCTGACCACCGGCCCGAAACTGCGCAACGCGGTGGTGGCGGTGCGCTTGCGAAGCCACTCGGACCTGCTGGTGACGGCCACTGGACATGCCATCTCGTTGATCCCGGGCAGCTTCGTGGTGGACGTAGACCGGTCCACCTCCACCCTCTACCTGCACGTGATCGACGTGGCCACCAAGGAAGCCGCCGAAGACTTTCAGGCCGAGGTGCGGAACATCGAGGCCGGCCTGATCCGGATGATGGGGACCAAGGAAGAACTGGAACTGGTCAAAGCTGAAGGTGCCGGCAGAAGAGGAGCAGCGTAAACGTGGAAATCATGTCGCTTGCCCAAATCGTCGTCATGGTCATTCTGGCCCTGTCCGCTGTGCTGGCGCTGGTCCGACTGGTCCGCGGGCCGTCGCTGCTGGACCGGTTGCTGGCCATAGACGTGCTGCTGGCGGTAGTCTGCGCCGGACTGATTGCGGACATGGCCGTCGGCGGCCACATGAATAATCTGACGCTGGTCGTGGTGATCTGCCTGGTCGGCTTCATCGGTTCCGTGGCCGTGGCCCGATTCGTCACCGATGGGCGGCCCCGTGAACACTGACCTGATCCTCGACATTGCCACCGCCGCCTGCTTGATCACCGGCTCGGTGATGTCCTTGGCCGCGGGCATCGGCCTGCTGCGGTTCCCGGACCTGCTGTCGCGGATGCACGCCGCCACGAAACCGCAGGTGTTCGGCTTGCTGCTGCTGCTGACAGGTTTAGGACTCCAGCTGGGCAGCTGGGCGGCGGTGCCCGTGTTGCTCATCGCATGGCTGTTCCAGCTGCTCACCGTGCCGGTCTCGGCACACATGGTGGGCCGCGCCGGATACCGCACCAAACACTTGCGGAGGGAAATCCTCAGCGTGGACGACCTCGACGCGGTGGTGGAAGCGGCAGCCGAAGAAGAGCCGGAAGCGGAGCTCGACGCCGCAGCGGTGGACGCCGGCGAGGCCGACGCGGCCGAGGCGGACGCTGCTGCGGCCGAGCCCGCAGACGCTGCGGACGGCGCTGCTGCACTCGGCACGGACCCCGGGGTCGGTGACAGGCGAAGTGCGGCGACGGCGGCTGGTCGAGTCCGGAAAGACCACGACTCCGCCGGACCGCACAAGTCCTAGTGCCCCACAGGGTCTGGTTCCGCACAAAGTCCAGCGCCGCCCAAGGACCAGGAGAGCCGACGGGGACGAGGCTGCAGCCCCGTCCCCGCCGGCGTGTTCCTTACGCGCTCTAGACGAGTTCCGGGGTCTTTTCGTAGTGCCGGACTGCCTTGGCGGTGGCCCGCTTGAGCAGTACCTGGATTACCCGGCCAACCGTGCCCGAGACTACCGCGAAAATCACGGCAGACCGCAGGCTGTTTTCCAAGTCATCGTCGGCCTGAGGCGCGTCGCGGCCGGTGACCTTCTTCCACACGTAGCCCAGCACCTTGGTGGCTGCCAAGCCCGCACCTACACTCACCAGGGTGCCTAAGAGCCTTAGTACAACGGTCATGCCTGCTCCTTTCCGGGGCACAGCGTCCCCGTGTCATCAGCTCTGCCGTTCCCAGCCTACTGCCCGGCACCCACGCGTCCCGCCGCCGTCGTGCATTTTCCCGCGTTTTCCCGCGGATGGTGGCCGAATGGGCCGCCGGACCGGCCGAGTGTAGACTGGGTGCTGCTGCTAGACAGCACCTATAACGACAGGGGAGCGTCCGACCGACCGGCACACGCCGGACACGGGAGGGACGCTGAGAGTGCGGAGAGACCGCAGACCCTCGAACCTGCTCCGGTTAGTACCGGCGAAGGGAGTCGAGTTCTCGGGGCGCGCCGCGTGGGCCGCCCTCCCCTCCTGCACCCAGGAGGATTAAAGTGAGTACCGTTTCGAATGCACCCACCACGCCCAGTCCCTCGCGCACGCCGCGATATCGCTGGCGAGTGGTGGACATCGTCGTCGCCTCGGTGATTGCCGTGGCCGTCGGCGTCATCTTCTGGGCCTGGTCCGCGGCTTGGCCGCTGATCGAGAGCCTCACCGTGGCGTTCCCGCCCTCCGCCGGCCTCTACACCGGCGGATGGCTCATGGCCGGGGTGCTGGGCGGGCTGATCATCCGCAAGCCCGGCGCCGCAATCTACTGCGAGGTGCTGGCCGCCATCGTCTCCGGCCTGCTGGGCACCAGCTTCGGCATGAGCGTGCTGGTTTCCGGCCTGATCCAGGGCCTGGGCGCCGAAGTCGTCTTCCTGCTCTTCCTCTACCGGAAATTCAACCTGCTGGTGGCGATGCTGGCCGGTCTCGGCGCCGGCCTGGCGCTGTCGATCAGCGAGAACATCCTCTACAACATGCTCTGGGCGCCCGAGTGGCAGTTGGCCTACGTGGGCTTCGCCGCAGTGTCCGGCGTGGTGATTGCCGGGTTGCTGCCGTGGCTGGCGGTCAAGGGCCTGGCCAGGACGGGCGTGCTGTCCTCCTTCGCGGCGGGCCGCGCGGCAGACGTCTGAGCCGTTCCATGAAACTGCAGAGTACGACGGCGGTGTCCGGCCCGGTGCCGGTCCTCGCCGAGGGATGGGGCTGGCGGCATGCCGGCCGCAAGGATCCGGCGGTCAGCGGGGCCAGCTTCAGCATTGCAGCCGGTGAACGGGTGCTGTTACTGGGTGCCTCCGGCGCCGGGAAGTCCACGCTGCTGCACGCGATGGCGGGCGTGCTCGGCGACGACGGGGAAGGCGAGGAAGTCGGGCGGCTCACCGTGGCCGGGCTGCGTCCCTCGGAAGCCCGCGGCAGGGCCGGGCTGGTGCTGCAGGACCCGGAAAGCCAGCTGGTGCTGGCGCGGGTGGGCGACGAGGTGGCCTTCGGGGCGGAAAACCTCTCCGTCCCGCGCGGACAGATCTGGGACCGGGTCCGCGAAGCGCTGGCCGACGTCGGACTGGAGGTGCCGCTAAACCATCCCACCGCGGCCCTGTCGGGCGGGCAGAAACAGCGGCTGGCGCTGGCATCGGTCCTGGCCATGCGGCCGGGGCTGCTGCTGCTGGACGAGCCGACCGCGAACCTGGACCCGGAGGGCGTGCACGAAGTGCGCGACGCCGTGGCCCGGGTGCTGGACCGGACCGGTGCCACCTTGGTGGTGGTGGAACACCGCGTGGCCGTCTGGGCGGACGTGGTGGACCGGGTGATCGTGCTGGCGGCCGGAGGCGGCGTGCTGGCAGACGGCCCGCCGGACAAGGTGCTGGCCGAAAGCGCCACCCGCGCCCGGCTGGTGGCGGCCGGTGTTTGGGTTCCCGGACATACGCCGCGGCTCCAGCTGCCCGCGGCCCCGGTTGCCGGCGGGCCGTTGCTGCAGGCGGTGGGATTGGACGCGGCCCGGAGCCGGAAGACCGGGCCGGTGCTGCGGGGCGTGGACTTGGACCTGCTCAGCGGACACGCGCTGAGCATCACCGGACCGAACGGCGCCGGCAAGTCGACGCTGGCCCTCACGCTGGGCGGCCTGCTGGCGCCCGCCGGGGGAGGGCTGTTCGCGACCCCGGCGCTGCACCGTGGCGCGGCGCAGTCCCCGGTGAAATGGAAGTCCGCCCAGCTGGTGGCCCGGATTGGCAGCGTGTTCCAAGAACCGGAACATCAATTCCTGACCAGCACCGTGGCCGACGAACTGGAGTTCGGTCCGCGGCGGGTGGCGAAGCTGCCCGAGCCGGAGGTCCGGCAGTTGGTGGACAGCATTGCCGAACGGCTCCGCCTGACCCGGCTGCTGCGGGCCAACCCGTTTACCCTCTCCGGCGGCGAGAAGCGCCGGCTCTCGGTGGCCACCATGCTCGCCACCAGTCCGGACATCCTGATGCTGGACGAGCCGACCTTCGGGCAGGACGCCAACACCTGGGCTGAACTGGTCACGCTGCTGGCCGAGTTGGTGGCCGAAGGCAAGAGCGTGGTGTCGGTGACGCACGACGCCGACTTCACCGCGGCGCTTGGCGGCACGGCTGTGCGCGTGGACGGCGGCGCAGTCCAGCCGGTGCAGGCGCTTCGGAGGGCAGCATGAGCGTGGACTTGATGACTCCGCGGCTGACCGCCTCGCCGTTCAGCCGAGCCAACCCGGTGTCCAAGCTGGCTGCTGCCGCCGTCATCACCGTGGTGGTCATGCTCAGCGTGGACTGGGTCAGCGCGTCGGTCGTGCTGGCGGCCGAGCTGCTGCTGATGCCGGTGCTGGGGGTGAACCCGTGGCTGCTGTTCAAGCGCGGCTGGCCCTTGCTGGCGGCGGCGGCGACCGGGGCCTGGGCCACGGCATTGTTGGCGGAGAAGACCGGAGCGGTGCTGTTCCAGCTCGGGCCGGTGGTGTTCACCGAGGACTCGGTGGCCGGCGGAGTCGCCATTGGCCTGCGCTCGCTCGCCGTCGCCCTGCCGGGCATTTTCCTGCTGTTGACCACCGACCCGACCGATCTGGCCGACGCGCTGGCGCAGAAGCTCAAGCTGCCGCACCGGTTCGTGTTGGGAGCGCTGGCCGCCATGCGGTTGGTCGGGCTGTTGGTGGAGGAATGGCGCACCCTGGGTCTGGCCCGCCGTGCTCGGGGGGTCGGGGCGGAGAACCGGCCCTTGGCCAAGGCCGGTGCGTTCCTGGGCCAGGCGTTCGGGCTGATTGTGCAGGCCATCCGGCGGGCCACCCGGCTGGCGGTTGCCATGGAGGCGCGCGGTTTCGGCGCGGGTCAGCGGACCTGGGCGCGTGAGTCCAGCTACAGCACGGTGGACGTTTGGGTGCTGCTGGGCGGCGTACTGATTGCGGGCGCTGCGGCCGCGGCCGCTGTAGCCGCCGGCACCTGGAACTTCATCTTCATTTGAGCCTGGGGCCGCTGGCTTCGGGCCCCGGGCCCGGACGGCGCCGGGAGTGCGCCGCAGCTACTCCCGGCTGCCTTCGGCCAGCAGCGCGGTGAGTTCCTCCGTCAGCTCCGGCGACATCGGGATCTCCTTGCCGTCGATGCTTTTCACCGGTGCCAGCAGTCGGATGCTGGAGACAAGCCAGACGGCATCGGCCTCGTAGAGGTCGTCCGGTTCCAGCGGGCCGTAGCCCAGCTGCCATCCGGCTGCGGCTGCCGCCTTGAACAGCACCGCCTGGGACGTGCCCGGCAGGATGCCGCTTTCCAAAAGCGGGGTGACCAACGTCCGAACGCCATCGCGCACCCGAGCCATCAGCACGGTGGAGGTGGGTCCTTCGAGGACGCGGCCATCGCTGGACGTGAAGATGACGTCGTCGGCGTCGTTCTTGCGGGCGTAGCGCAGCGCCGCCATGTTGACCGCATAGGAAAGCGTTTTCGCGCCCATCAGCAACCACGGGGCTCGTTCGGCCAGCGAGCTGTCATAGCCGCGGTCCAGCAGCAACACCGAGATCCCGTCGGTGCGCTGGCGCTGTCCAGCCGACGGCGGCAGCGAGGCCTGGACCCAGGCGGTGGGTGCGGTGGCGCCTTCCACGCCGCGGGTCACCAGTAGTTTGATGACCAGCTCCTCGACCGGCGGGTGCTCCGCGATCGCCGTCTTGATGGCACGCTCCCACGCGTCTGCGGGCGGCAGCTCCAAATCCATGGTCCGGGCGGACGTCGCCAGCCGGTCCAGATGCGCCTGCACCTTGCGCGGAATGCCGTTCACCGCCAGCAGGGACTCGAAAATGCCGTCGCCACGGGTGGCACCGAGATCGGTGGCCATGAGCTGGGGCTGTGTTGCATCTGCGATGCGGCCCGCCTCGTAGGCGGGGTCCAAGAACACCAGAACTGTCATATGCCCAGCTTAGTTTGTCGCTGGCCGCCGGGTAGGCTAGGGAGGATTGCGCCGGCACACGGCGGGAGGGGAGGAGCAGCCGCGTGCTGTGGTCGTTTGCGGGGCTGGGCACATTCCCCGACTGGGTCGTCGCCATTCTCGGCGTGATCGACATGGCCATCCGCATCATCGCCTTGGGTGTGATTCCCGGCAACCGCCGGCCCAATACCGCCATGGCGTGGCTGCTCGCCATTTTCTTCATCCCGCTGATCGGCCTCCTGCTCTTCTTCATGTTCGGCAGCTACCGGCTCTCGGAACGCCGGATCGCCAAGCAGGCGGAGATCAACCGCCGTGTCTGGGCCGCCACTCATGACCTGGAGGAGCCCCGCAGCCAGCGGGACGCACCGGCCTGGGTGCATTCGGCGGCCGAGCTGAACCGGCGGCTCGGTGCCTTCCCCATCGTGGACAGCAACCATGTGGAGCTGTACCCGGACTACGACGCCTCGATTGCCGCGATGACCAAGGCGGTGCGCGAGGCCCGCGAGTACGTGAACATCGAGTTCTACATCATGAGCAGGGACGCGACCACCGGCGAACTCTTTGCCGCGCTGGAGGAAGCCGCAGCCCGCGGCGTCCGGGTGCGCTTGTTGTTCGACCACATCGGAGCCCTCCGCGTGACTGGCTACCGCAAGTTCCGCCGCTGGCTGGACACCACCCAGATTGACTGGCGCCGTTCGCTGCCGGTGCTGCCGGTCCGGGGCCAGTGGCGCCGGATCGATCTGCGCAATCACCGCAAGATCCTGGTGGTGGACGGGCGGGTGGCCTTCACCGGATCGCAGAACCTGATCGAGCCCGGCTACCGGCGCACCTCCAGCGAAAGGATCGGCCGCAAGTGGGTGGAACTGATGGCGCGCTACGAAGGGCCCATCGTCACCGCACTGAACGTGGTGTTCGCGACCGACTGGTTAAGCGAGACCGACGACATCCTCGAGACCCAGCTCTTCACTCCGGTTCCATCCCGCGAGCCCGGCCCGATGACCTGCCAGGCGCTGCCCAGCGGCCCGGGCTTTGCCACCGAAAACAACCTGCGCCTGTTCAACACGCTGATCTATGCGGCAGTGGAGCGGCTGTCCATCTGCAGCCCGTACTTCGTGCCTGATGATTCGCTGCTCTATGCCATCACGACGGCGGCGCAGCGCGGGGTTGACGTGGAGCTCTTTGTCTCGGAGCTTGGTGATCAAGCGCTGGTCCACCATGCACAGCAGTCCTACTACCAGGCCTTGCTGGAGGCCGGCGTGCGGATTTACCGCTACCCCAAACCGCTGGTGCTGCATGCCAAGCACTTCACGGTGGACAACGAAGTGGCCGTGATCGGTTCCAGCAACATGGACATGCGCTCCTTCTCGCTGAACATGGAAGTCTCCGTGATGATGCTCGGCGACCACATCGTGGAGGAGCTATCCGATATCCAGGACAGCTATCGGGTGATTTCCAAGGAGCTCACCCTGGAGGAGTGGAGGAAGCGGCCGCGCTGGCAGCGCTACGTGGACAACGTGGCCCGGCTGACCGCCACGCTGCAGTAGCCGGGTGCGCTAGTCCGGGAACACCGCCCCCAGCGCCGAGAGCACGCCGAAGGCCTTGGCCCGCACCTCGTCCCACTCGTCGTCGGGCACGGAGTCGGCCGTGATCGCCCCGCCGACGCCCAGGCTGAGCCGGTTGCCGTCCATCACCAGCGTCCGGATCACCACGGACAGGTCCGCGGCCCCGTCCAGCGAAAAGTAGCCCACCGCGCCGGAGTAGACGCCGCGCGGTCCGGTTTCCAGCCGGTCCAGGATGTCCATGGTGCTGATCTTCGGCGCGCCGGTCATCGAGCCGGCCGGAAAGGCTGCCGCCACGGCTTCGGCTCGAACAGCGCCGGGCAACAGCTGCGCGTCAATGGTGGAGACCATCTGGTGCACGGTGGCGTAGGACTCGATGGCGCACAGCCGGCTGACCCGCAGCGAACCCGGTACGGCAAAGTGGCTCAGGTCGTTCCGCAGCAAGTCCACGATCATGATGTTTTCGGCCCGGTCTTTGACGCTGCCGGCAAGTTCCTGCACAACTGCCGCGTCGGCGTCGGGATCCTGCAGGCGGCGCCGGGTGCCTTTGATCGGTTCGGCCCGCAGGCCGCCGTCGGCAGCAATGCTGAGGAATCGCTCGGGAGAGGTGCTGGCCACGGTGAGTGACCCAAACCGCAAGAGGCTGGCAAAAGGCGCAGGATTGCGACGGCGGAGGAGCAAGTAGGTGTTGAGCGGATCCAGCGGTTCTTCTGCGGTGGCGTGCAGGTGGGTGGTCAGGCACACCTCGTAGGTATTGCCCTCACTGATTTCCGCCTGGGCTGCGCGGATCTTGGCCAGGTAGGCCTCGCGTGAGTCGCGGGACTGGAAAACCGGGGCGGTGGCCGGCCTTACCGGGTCAGGAGATGCGCCGGAAGCCGGTGGCAGGCTGCCGATGACTGCTGCAGTTTCGGCAATCCAATCAGTCGCTTCGGCCAGCTGGGACGGCCCGGCCAGGGCCAGCAGCCATGTGCACTGCCGGACATGGTCCAGCAGGACGGCGCGGCCGGCGAACAGCAGCGCGGCATCCGGGGCGGCGCTGTGGGCATGGTCCGGCAAGTCTTCCGGCAGCCCGGGGCAGGTGTCCTTGCCGCCGGTTTCACGTTTTAGCTCGTAGCCCAGATAGCCCAGCCAGCCCAACGCGAAGCTGCCGGGGACGTCCTCGGGCGCGGTGGCCGGGCGGTGTCGCCAGGCGCAGTCCAGCCAGCGAAAGAACCCGCCGCTGATCCGTGCGGTGGTGTTGTGCTGGCGCACCAGTGTGGTGCCGTTCCGGTGCTCGGCCCATTGACCGAAGCTGCCGCCGTCGTCGGCCATGATGCTGATCCGGTTCCGGTCCGCGGCTTCGTGGACGTTGGAACTGTCCAGCCAGACGCTGCGGGCCGAGCCGGCGTACAAGCGACGGTAGGCCGCCTCGGCGTCCGGATAGGCATCCACGCGTTCGGCCACCAGCCGGACGCCCGCGCGCGCCGTCCGCTCCGGGGCCAGAGCATGGTCAAGTGCGGGCAGCGAGGCCAAGGCCGACAGGACCTGCTCGGGGGCAGCGCCGGTGCAGCAGGATTCGACGACGATGTCCGCGGCGGCAGCTACGTTGTCGCCGGCCAGCCAGGCCTCCTCCTGGTCCGCCCACATGTCCCAGAACGGTTCATAGGTTGCACCGTCGCGGGCCAATGCCCTGGTCCGCCGGTCAACGGACGGAGCCTGCAGCCACACCACGGCGTCAAGCAGGCCGCGGGCGGCGGCGTGCGCAGCTCCAACTCCCTCCAGAACCACCACGTCGGCGGGTTCCGTGACCCGGGAGGCACCGTCGTCGTCCTTGTTCCAGTCCCACGCAATCCAGCGTCCGGGCTCGCCGGCTGCCAACGGACGCAGCACGGTGTCCAGGTAGCGCTGCTGTCCGCCGGCCAGTCCGTGCCAGCCCGGGTAGATGTCCTCCAGGTGGAACAGCGAGACGCTGCGGTGGATCCGCAGCAGCGCTGCCAGTTCCACCGCCAGCGTGGTTTTGCCGGATCCGGAGCGCCCGTCGACAGCAATCAGGACCGGCTTAGCGGGCATCGAGTTCCTTGCGGACGAACTCGATGATTCCCTTCAGCGCGGCGTCGATCATCTGCCAGCTGGCGTCGAAATCGGCGGCCTCACCGAACCACGGGTCGTAGATCCCCTGGGCCGAGGGAGCAAGGTGGCTGACGGCGGGGTCGAAGGAGCGCCACAGCCTGATCTTGTCCCGCGCTGCGTCGTCCGGCGCGCCGTTCCGCAGGTGGTCGTAGTGGTCCACGTCCAGGGCCAGGATCAGGTCGCGTTCGTCGTACCAGGAGATGTCGAACTGGCGGGCCCGGTGGTCCAGCGCGGTAAGGCCGGACTGCGCCAGGCGCTCGCCGGCCCGCTGGTCGATCGGCCGCCCCAGTTCCCAGCCCGTGGTGCCCGCGGAGTCCACGCTGACCTGGCCGCCCAGCCCGGCTTCCTGGAGGGCGCGGGCCAGCATCCGCTCGGCCATGGGCGAGCGGCAAATGTTGCCGGTGCAGACAGCGATGATGCGGTACATATGTCGAGTCTATGAGAAGGCGGCTACAGGAAAGCCAGCATCAGGCCGACCGCAATGAAAAGTACACCGAAGGCCCTGTTCATCACGGTCAGTCCGCGCACCGTCCGGGTGAACCGCTGGAAGGACCTGGCCGCCGCGGCGAAGAAAAACCACATGACCAGGATGTCCACCACGATGACGGTGGCTATCATGACCAGGTACTGCGGCAGTTGCGGCTGGTCCAGCCTGATGAATCCGGGCATGAACGCCAGAAAGAAGACGATCGCTTTGGGGTTGAGCAGGTTAACCCATACGCCGCGCTGGAACATGGAGAAGGCCGGCTCGTCGCGGCGCGCCGCTTCCACCTCCGCGCCGCCCTGCGGCGTGGCGAAGAACTGGCGCAGGCCAAGGTAAATCAGGTAGGCCGCACCGGCATACTTGATGGCGGCGAACAGCGCCGGGGAGTTGGAGACCAGCAGGCCCAGGCCCAGCGCCACAATGGCCACATGGATCACCAGCGCGGCCTGCTGGCCCAGGATGCCCCAGATGGACCGTTGGAAACCGGCATTGAGCGAGTTGCTCATGGTGTTGATGGCACCCGCGCCCGGGGTGAAGCTAATCACTACCGTGGCGCCCAGCAGCGCCAGCCAGATGGAGAATTGCACCAGATGATCCTACTGTGAGGGCCAGCACAACCCGGTCAGGTGTTCTACGAGGTTACGCGCCCTTTTCCGGCGCGCCCTTTTTCAACGCCGCCTCTTCCAACTCGCCGGGTCCCAACACCGCCTCTTCCAGCACCGCCATGGCCGCGTTGTGGCCGCCGAGACCGCTGACGCCGCCGCCGCGGCGGGCACCGGCACCGCACAGCAGGATTCGGTCATGGGCGGTGGCCACGCCCCAGCGCCGGGCGGGGGTGTCCAGTGGCTCGTCGTCTTCGGCGAACGGCCAGTCCAGCGGTCCGTGAAAGATGCTCCCGCCGGTGAGGTTCAGCGCCTGCTGCAGGTCGAGCGTGGTCTTGGTTTCGATACACGGTTCTCCGCGGTCGTCGCGCAGGATGCAGTCTTCGATCGGCTCGTCGAGCACCGAATTAAGCGAGGTCAGCACGGCCTGCTGCAACTGCGCGCGGATCGCGTCGTTGTTCTCCTCGGTGAGCAGCCGGTGCGGGGTCTGCAGCGTAAACACGGTGAGGGTCTGGGCGCCGGAGGCCTGCAGTTCAGGCGAGAGGATGGACGGGTCGGTGAGGGAGTGGCAGTAGATTTCCGCGGGCAGCGGATCCGGAATCCGGCCGTCGACGCCTTCCGTGAAGGCCCGCTCCAGCTGTGAGTACAGCTCGTTGATGTGGAAGGTCCCGCCAAAAGCCGCTTCCGGCGCCACCGTGCTGTCCCGCAGTTTCGGCAACCGGGACAACAGCAGGTTCACCTTGGCTTGTGCGCCCTCGGGCGGGGGACCCGGCGGCGTGGCCGGTTCGGCGCCGCCGGCGGCCAGCAGCCCGTTCAGGACCGTGGGCGAGACGTTGGCGAGTACCCGCTTCGCGGAAACAACGACGTCGGTCCCGCCGTCGTTGTACCGCACCTCTCCGTCCGGGGTCACCGCGATGGCCTCCGCCGAGGTGCGCAGTTCTGCACCGGCGCGGCGGGCGGCCGTTTCCAGCGCGGCGGTGACGGCGCCCATGCCGCCCTCGGGCACGTCCCAGTCGCCGGTGCCGCCGCCGACCACATGGTAGAGGAAGCACTTGTTCTGCTGCAGGTCGGCGTCATGGGCGCGGGCAAAGGTGCTGATCAGCGCGTCGGTAAGCACCACGCCGCGGACCGTGTCCGAGGCGAAGCTGCGCTCCAGGACGTCGCCGATCGGCCGGTCGATGAAGTCGTTCCAGGTCTCGTCGTCGCCCAGCCGGCGGCGCAGCTCGGAGCGGCGGGGCAGCGGTTCGGTGACAGTGGGCCAGACCGCCCGGGCCAGCCGGCCGGTGCGCTGGTAGAACTCGGTGAAGGCGCCGAAGTCTGCGGCGGCGCCTACGGCGCTGAAGGACGAGCGGGTGGCCTCCGGGTCCTGGTTGTCCACCAGCAGCCCGGTGCTCGTGCCCGGCAGCGGAGTGTAGGACGAGTAGCGCCGGCGCAGCAGCCGCAGGTCCAGGGCCAGGTCCTCGATGATGCGCCGCGGCAGCAGGCTGACCAGATACGAATAGCGGGAGATGCGGGCCCCGGTGCCGGGGAAGACTTCCGCGGATACCGCCGCACCCCCGAGCCGGTCTTCGCGCTCGAGCACCAGCACGCTCTGTCCGGCGCGGGCCAGATAGGCGGCGGCAACGAAGCCGTTGTGGCCGCCGCCGATGACCACGACGTCATACTGTCCGGGCATGTCCGCCAGATCCTGTCTGCTATTGGGTCAGGGTTTGCGGGCCAGGATCTCGCCGTTGGGAATCAGGAACCAGGCATCCGGCGCGTCGGCCCAAGCCAGCCAGCCCTGCGCAATCCGCTCCAGCCCGGCCTGGTCGAGCAGCCCGCGTTCCAGCGACTGTTCCGCGTAGGCCGAGTGCAGGACGCGCTCGGACCACACGTCGCCCTGCCAGCGGCGCTGTTCTTCGGTGGCGTACAGCCAATTGGACGACGACGGGGTGATCTCGCGGAAGCCTGCTGCCTGCGCCCAGGAAATCAGGTGCCGGCCGGCGTCCGGTTCCGCCCGGTTGCCGCGGGCAATCTGCTGGTAGGTGTCCATCCAGTCGGTGAGTTCGGGCAGCTCCGGGTACCAGCTCATGCCGTGGAAATCGGCGTCCCGCACGGCCACGATGCCGCCGGGCTTGACCACCCGCCGCATTTCGTATAGTGCGGCCACCGGATCGGTCAGGTGCTGCAGGACCTGGTGGGCGTGGACCACGTCGAAGGTGTCGTCGTCGAACTCGAGGTCATAGATGTTGCCGCCGACGAACGTGGCGTTCTCGATGCCGCGCAGCGCGGCGAGTTCGGCCGCCTGGGTCAGCACGTCATCGGACCGGTCCAGGCCGATGACCTGCCCGGGGGCGACCAGTTCGGCCAAATCAACGGTAATGCTGCCCGGGCCGCAGCCCACGTCCAGCAACATCATGCCGGGCTTGAGTTCGGGCAGAAGATAGGCTGCGCAGTCCTCTGCGGTGCGGATCGCATGGGCGTTGACCACGCTTTTGTGGTGGCCGTGGGAGTAGACCTCGTCCTTCATAGTGGGAGACTACTCTGCGCCCCTGCCGGCAAGTAGCTGCCGTGCCGGAATGTTGCGCTATTTGTCGACTCCGGCGGGCCCGTTCTCCGGCTCGTCGCTGCCTTGGGGCGCGTCGCCGGCCGGATTCCCGTTGCCGGCCAGGTCTTCGCCGCGGTCGGCGACCTCCAGGCAGGCAGCTGACGTGGCGGTGATGATGTCGGCCAGGAAGCCGGCGAGCCGCTGGCGGTCCTCCGCTGGGTAGCTGTCCAGTACCTGGCCGATGTGCCGGGCCAGCGGGGCGAACATCGCGCCGCCGGTGGCACGGGCCTTGTCCGTCAGTTCCAGGTACACCTTGCGGCGGTCGGTGTCGCTGCGCGTGCGGTTGACGTGCCCGGAGCGGTCCAGCCGGTCGACCAGTGCGGTGGTTGCCGGAGAGCTGAGGTGGAGTTCGGTCCGCAGCAGGCCGGGAGTCACGGTGCGGCCGGCGGCGGCGGCCCGGACCATTGCCGCGAGGGCGTTGAGGTCGGTGCGGTGCAGGGCATCCCGTTCGCTGACCGCCTCGATGTAGCGTTCGCTTTCGACGACGAACTCCTGCAACAGCAGCATCAGCCGGTCTGTGCGCGGTTCCACATGCCCTCCTTCCATCAATCCCCTCCACAGGATAGTTCACCCAGCGGTTATCTCCAGCGTGGAACTACTCTATAGTGGAGCTTGTTTTCGCTGCCCAGATTCCGAAGGACCGATTGCCATGGCCCGCTGGATCAGAATGCTCCTTCCCGCCTTGGTGGTGGTGGCCTGGCTGGCCGCCGCCAGCCTCGGCGGGCCGACGTTCGGCAAGCTCTCCGACGTCTCCACCAACGACCAGGCCGGATTCCTGCCGGCCAGTGCCGAGTCCACCGCCGCCGGTGAATGGCAGCAGCGCTTCCGCGGCTCCGACGCCGTGCCGGCCATCGCCGTCGTCGAATTTGCTGAGCCGATCCAGCCGCAGCAACTGGCAGACTACGCGCCGCTGGCCATACGGCTGGCGGAAGCGGCCGGCCTGGACAGCGGCGGTGCCAACCAGGTGGTGGGGCCCGTTCCGTCCGAAGACTTCGAAGCGGTGCAGTTCATCGTGCCGGTGCCGGAGAACCTGGATGCCGGCGAGGTGGTCACCGAACTGCGCGCGGTGCTGGCGGCCGGGCTCCCGGACTCCGCCACCGGCTACGTGACGGGCCCGGCCGGGTTCATCGCCGACCTTGTCGAGGCCTTCGGCGGCATTGACGGGTTGCTGCTGGGAGTGGCGTTGGGGGCCGTCTTCGTGATCCTGCTGCTGGTCTACCGCGCGCTCCTGCTGCCGTTCCTGGTGCTGCTGACCTCCGTGTTCGCGCTCTGTGCGGCCATTCTGGTGGTGTACTGGTTCGCGCTGCAGGGCTGGATCCAGCTCAGCGGCCAGAGCCAAGGCATCCTGTCCATCCTGGTGATCGGCGCCGCCACTGACTACGCCTTGCTGCTGACCGCCCGCTACCGCGAGGCGTTGGGGGAGCAGGAGTCGAAGTGGGCGGCGATGAAGACCGCCTACCGCGGTGCGGTCGAGCCCATTGCCGCTTCCGGTGCCACCGTGATCCTGGCGCTGCTGTGCCTGCTGTTCTCCGACCTGAACTCCAACCGCAGCCTGGGGCCGATCGCAGCCATCGGCATTGTGTTCGCCGTGCTGGCGGCGCTGACGTTCCTGCCCGCGGTCCTGCTGTTGACCGGACGCAGCGCCTTTTGGCCGCTCGTGCCCCGCCCCGGGCATCGCGCCCACATCGGCCAGCCCGAACACCCGGTGGCCGGAACCGAGGGCCTGCGCGGGTTGTGGCTCCGGATGGCCCATCTGGTGGCCCGGAGGCCGCGGGCCACCTGGATGGTGTCGGTGCTGCTATTGGCTGCCGGGGCGATGGGCGTGCTGCAGCTGCAGGCGCACGGAGTGCCGCAGTCGGAGCTGGTCCTGGTGACGACGGATTCGGCGGACGGACAGGACGCTTTGGTTCGGCATTTCGACGCCGGCGCGGGCAATCCGGCAGTCGTCGTCGCCGACGGCAGCCAGCGGGACGACGTGCTGGAGGCGGTCCGGGGCGAGGAGGGGGTTGCCTCGGCCGAGCTCTTCACCCGGGACGACCAGGTGGTGGAGCTCGACGGCCGGGTGATGATCAATGCCACGCTCAAGGATGTGCCCGACTCCGACGCGGCCGAGGCCACTGTTGCCGACCTGCGCACTGCTCTGGACGCAGTCGATCCGCAGGCCCTGGTTGGCGGCGTCACTGCGGTCGCGCTGGATACGAGTGTCACGGCGCAGGCCGACCTGTTGAAGATCGCGCCGATGGTGCTCGGCGTCATCCTGGTCATCCTGATCTTGCTGCTGCGCTCCATCCTGGCGCCGGTGCTGCTGATCCTGTCCGTGGCGCTGTCCTACCTGACCGCGCTGGGCGTCTCCGCGCTGGTCTTCAACCACGTCTTCGGATTTCCGGGGGCGGATGCCTCGGTTCCGCTGTACGGCTTCGTCTTCCTGGTCGCCCTGGGGATCGACTACAACATTTTCCTGATGACCCGGGTGCGGGAGGAATCGCTGCGGCTGGGCACCAGGCCCGGCATCCTCCGCGGGCTGGGCTCCACCGGCGGCGTCATCACCTCGGCCGGCGTGGTGCTGGCTGCCACCTTTGCCGCGCTGGGCGTGATCCCGATTCTGTTCCTGGGCCAGCTCGCCTTCATTGTGGCCTTCGGTGTCCTGCTGGACACTGTGCTGGTGCGTTCGCTGCTGATCCCGGCGCTGTCGTACGACATCGGGCCGAACATCTGGTGGCCGTCCAAGCTTGCCCGCAAGGAAACCTCGCAGCGTGAGCTGGTGGGAGCAGGCAGCGGGCATTCCGCGGGCTGACAGCAGCGCTGCCGGGTTGGCGGCGCACGGCGGGGGGCGAGGGTATCAACCAGTGCCCCCGCCGTCGTTGCCTTGCAGTGCCAAAGTTGAGCGAGATGCGCTCAACTTGATTGACAAAGCGAACAGCCCGAGTAAACTTGAGTGCAGAAGGCTCAATAGCCGCCGCTCCCGGCGGTGGCCGCCGGTTCAGTTCCGGCGCCCGGGCCGCCACAGTGAACAAGGCCGCCGCTGCGGCCGCAAAGGAAGGACACGCGTATGTCTCGTGCAGTAGGTATCGACCTCGGAACCACCAACTCCGTTGTCTCTGTTCTGGAGGGTGGCGAACCCACCGTCATCGCCAACGCCGAGGGTGGCCGCACCACTCCGTCCGTTGTCGCTTTTTCCAAGTCCGGCGAGGTGCTGGTCGGCGAGATCGCCAAGCGTCAGGCCGTGAACAACATCGAGCGCACCATTTCCTCGGTCAAGCGCCACATGGGCACCGACTGGAAGGTCGAGATCGACGGCAAGAACTACACCGCCCAGGAAATCTCCGCCCGTGTGCTGCAGAAGCTCAAGCACGATGCCGAGTCCTACTTGGGTGAGAAGGTCACCGACGCGGTGATCACCGTGCCGGCGTACTTCAACGACGCCGAGCGCCAGTCCACCAAGGAAGCCGGCGAAATTGCCGGACTGAACGTCCTGCGCATTGTGAACGAGCCGACCGCTGCCGCGCTGGCCTACGGTCTGGACAAGGGCAAGGAAGACGAACTCATTCTGGTCTTCGACCTCGGCGGCGGCACCTTCGACGTGTCCCTGCTGGAAGTCGGCAAGGACGAGGACGACTTCTCCACCATCCAGGTCCGCGCCACCTCGGGTGATAACCGCCTCGGCGGCGACGACTGGGACCAGCGCGTGGTGGACTTCCTGCTCCAGCAGGCCAAGGCCAAGGGCGCTGACCTGTCCAAGGACAAGATCGCCCTGCAGCGCCTGAAGGAAGCAGCCGAGCAGGCCAAGAAGGAACTCTCCTCTGCCTCCTCCACCAACATCTCGCTGCAGTACCTCTCGGTCACCCCGGAGGGCCCGGTCCACCTGGACGAGCACCTCAGCCGCGCGAAGTTCCAGGACCTGACCAAGGACCTGCTGGACCGGACCAAGAAGCCGTTCCACGACGTCATCAAGGAGGCCGGCATCAAGGTTTCCGACATCGACCACATCGTCCTGGTGGGCGGCTCCACGCGCATGCCGGCAGTGGTTGACCTGGTCAAGGAGATGGCCGGCGGCAAGGAGCCGAACAAGGGCGTGAACCCGGACGAGGTCGTGGCCGTGGGTGCGGCCCTGCAGGCCGGCGTCCTGAAGGGCGAGCGCAAGGACGTGCTGCTGATCGACGTGACCCCGCTGTCGCTGGGCATCGAGACCAAGGGCGGCATCATGACGCACCTGATCGAGCGCAACACAGCCATCCCGACCAAGCGGTCCGAGACCTTCACGACAGCTGACGACAACCAGCCGTCCGTGGCCATCCAGGTCTTCCAGGGCGAGCGCGAGTTCACCCGCGACAACAAGCCGCTGGGCACCTTCGAGCTGACCGGCATCGCCCCGGCTCCGCGCGGAGTGCCCCAGGTGGAGGTCACCTTCGACATCGACGCCAACGGCATTGTGCACGTCTCCGCCAAGGACAAGGGCACCGGCGCCGAGCAGTCGATGACCATCACCGGCGGCACCGCGCTGTCCAAGGACGACATTGACCGCATGGTCCGTGAAGCCGAAGAGCATGCTGCCGAGGACAAGAAGCGCCGCGAGGCCGCCGACACCCGCAACTCGGCCGAGCAGCTGGCCTACTCCGTTGACAAGCTGCTCGCCGACAACGACGACAAGCTGCCGGAAGAGGTCAAGACCGAGGTCAAGGCCGACGTCGACGCTTTGAAGTCTGCCCTGGAAAAGCAGGACAACGACGACGAGGTCAAGGCCGCGTTCGAGAAGCTCCAGACGTCGCAGTCCAAGCTGGGCGAGGCCATCTACTCGCAGGCCCAAACTTCCGGCGCAGCCGGAGCCGACGGCGCTCCCGCCGGTGCGGGTACCTCCGGGACCGGCGCTGACGAGGACATCGTGGACGCTGAAGTGGTCGACGAAGAAGACGAGAAGAAGTAACCATGGCGGAAAACGGTAACGAAGAAGAACACCAGTCAGAGCCGGTGAACTTCCGCGACAACCGCAAGATCGACCCGGAGACCGGAAAGGTCCGCGGAGCTGCTGCCGGTAGCGGCAACGGCAATGCTGACCAGGCTGCAGGAACGACTTCCGCAGCCGGTCAGGGTGCGGACGCGGACGCGCTGGCCCAGGCGGAGGAAATCCTCAACGGGGCCGAGGTCCCGGCGGGGGAGTCAGTTGCCCAAGGCACCACGTCGCAGGAAGCCGAGGAGCTCAAGAACGATCTGCTCCGGCTGCAGGCCGAGTACGTGAACTACCGCAAGCGGGTGGAACGCGACCGTGCGGTGGCTGGCGAGATGGCCGTCATCGGCGTGCTGAACTCGTTGCTTCCAGTCCTGGATGACATTGACGCAGCGCGCCAACACGGCGACCTGTCCGACGGTCCGTTCGCGGCCATTGCCACCAAGCTGGACAACGTGCTGAAGACCTACGGCCTGACCCGTATCGAGGAGACCGGCGTGGAGTTCGACCCGAACATCCACGAGGCCCTGATGCAGCAGCCCGACGCAGAGGTGGAAGTGGACTCGGTCAGCCAGATCCTGCGGCTGGGCTACAGATCGGGTGACCGCGTGCTGCGCGCTGCCCAGGTAGTGGTGGCAGTACCGGCTGAATGACGCCCCCGGGTGCCATGACGCTTGAGAACAGATGACGGGTTGGTTTCCGGTCCGCCGGAAGCCAACCCGTCATCGTCCGGGCCGGAAGGCCCATAGACTTTTGTGAAACTGAAAGGAGGCGCCTGCATGGCTAGCCAGGACTGGGTCGAGAAGGACTTCTACAAGATCCTCGGTGTCTCCAAAGATGCGTCTGACGCAGACATCAAGAAGGCGTACCGCAAACTCGCTCGGACGCACCATCCGGACACCAATTCGGGCGATGCTGCCTCGGAGAAAAAGTTCAAGGACGTCTCCGAGGCTTACTCCGTCCTGTCCGACCCGCAGGAGCGCGAGCAATACGACGCGATCCGGGCGATGGGCAGCGGCGCCCGCTTCAGTGCTGGAGGGCCGGGCGCCGGAGGGCCTGGTGCCGGCGGCTTCGAGGACATTTTCGGCAACCTGTTCGGCCAGGGGACCCGCACCCGTACCAGCACCGCCGGCAACGTGCCGCCGGAGTTCGCGGACCTGTTCGGCGGCTTCGGCGGCTACCAACAGCAGCCCCCGCGCAAGGGCGCTGACCGCACCGCGAGCACCAGCATTTCCTTTGCCGGTTCCATCAACGGCACCACCATCGGATTGCGCGAGCCCAGCGGCGAAGTCATCGATGTGCGGATCCCCGCCGGTATTAAGGACGGGCAGAAGGTCCGCGTCCGCGGCAAGGGTCAGCCGGGTCCGGCCGGCGCCGGCGACCTGATGGTGACCGTCAACGTCAAGCCACACCCCTTTTTCCAGCGCGACGGCGACAACATCCGGATCCACGTCCCGGTGACCTTCCCGGAGGCCGCGCTAGGGGCGCAGATCGAAGTGCCGACGCTTTCCGGTGAATTCGTCAAGGTCAAGGTGCCGGCCGGCACGCCGTCCGGTCGGACACTGCGCGTGAAGGGGCGCGGGGTGAAGACGTCGAAGGCCACCGGGGACTTGCTGGTAACCATCGATGTGGTGGTTCCGCAAAACCTTGGCAAGGAAGCAGAAGACGCAGTCAACGCCTTTGCGGCGGCGACAGCAGGATCGGACCCGCGCGGCAACCTTGCCGCCAAGGCACGGTTGTAGCGGGCCGGATTTTCAGCAGACCGGAAGGACCGGGCGGTAAACGCGCGCAGCGCAGGAGGGAGAGCACCGTGGGTATAGATGTGGATACGCCGATTTTCGTGATTTCTGTGGCCGCCGAACTGGCTGACATGCACCCGCAGACCCTGCGCCAGTACGACCGCCTCGGTCTCGTCTCACCGTCGCGTCAGCGGGGCAGGCAGCGCCGCTATTCCCAGCAGGATGTGAATACGCTGCGCGAAGTCCAGCGGCTGTCCCAGGAAGGTGTCTCGCTGGAAGGGATCAAGCGGATCCTGCAGTTGCAGAACGAGGTTGCTGCCCTGCGGGCCCAGGTCCGGGATTTGTCCGAGGAACTGATGTCCCAGCAGCGCCGCGCGGATTCCAGCCGCGTGTTCGCCGCGGGGCTGGCCGGAGACGTGGTCAGTCTGGTCCGCGGCCAGCGGCCTCGTCCGCGCAGTCAGGCCCTGGTGGTTTGGCGCCCGCAGCGCTAATCCGTTCGCGGGCCGCCGCCCGCCGTGCCAGTTCCATGGCTCCGGCAATCCGAGCGGCCAGCGCTCCGCCCACCCCCGGGACGGCCAGCAACTCCTCGACCGAGGCCTGCCGCAGCCCGGCCGGACCTCCCAGTTTTTTCAGGACCGCCTGCGCTAGTTCGATGCTGCTGGCCGTGCGGGATCCGGAGCCGACTACCAGCGCCATCACTTCGGCGTCGCGCAGCCGGCGCATTCCGAAACGGGCAAGGCGCTCGCGCGGCCGGTTTTCTTCGGGCATCTCGGCAATGCTGGTATGGCTGTTCATGGCTTCACGGTAAGGCCGCAACACGCCAGCCCCGGAGGCCCTGCCGGCCGGTTGTGGACGGCGGCTGCTTGAGCCCGCTTGTGTAGGCAGGCTCCCTTGGCAGGGCACACCTCAGCCGCGAACCGCAAAGCTTGCGGACGCGTGGCGACGGAGTAAACCCGCAGCTGCCGTGCCCCTGCTGGGCAGCTGCGGGCGGATGGTGGCGCGTATTACTTGATCATGTCCCCGTTGGGGGCGACCACGTACCAGACCTCGTTCACGTCCTGCCCGGTGGTGTCGCCTGGGGATTTGTCCTTGGCCCAGTAGTAGATGGGCATGCCGTTCAGGGTGACTTGGTGCAGCCCGTCCGGAGTCTCGATGAGCCCCACCTTGGCGGTAACCCCTTCCAATTTCGGCTTTGTTTCAGCCAGTACCGGCGGCCAGGCCGCCAAGCACTCGCCCGTGCAGGCGCTCTTGCCCGAGTTGGGAACATCTTTGGTGAAGTAGTAGACGGTCATCCCTTTGCCGTCCACTACGATCTTGCCAAGCTTGGTCTCCGCGGTGGTCAGCGTGCTGGCGGCGCCGGCCGCTTCGCCGCTGGACTGCCCGCCACCCGACATCTGCGGAGAGGGCGATTCGCTGGCCATGCCGGATTCGCTGGCCATGCCGGATTCGCTCGCCGACGGCGCTTGCGTCGCGGCGGGCCCCTCGGTACCTGAATTGCCGCCACAACCGGCCAGGACCAGCATGCCAGCGGCCAGCAGGGCGGCCCGGGCTGTCTGTGTGATTTTCATGTGGGTTCCTTTGCCGTCTCCCCGGGCGCTGCCCGGAGTGCGGTGCCGCGGGGTGCGACCCGCTATTGGAAAAGACGCCGCACGAGCCCACAATGGTTCAACGCCGGGTGGACGGCATCTGTCGGCACCACGCCGGGCGGACGGCATCTGTCGGCACCATGCTTCTGGGAACGGGTGAACCGACAGGCCGCCGCCGTCGTCGTACTGGGTAGAAGAACCGGGCGCCGACGCCGCCGGCTTCTGACGGTGCGGTTTCCCGCTCAGGGAGGAGGCAGCCGTGGCACTTGATGACGAGGCCGTGGCCCGCCTGTACCGCGAGCACGCCCCAGCGTTGCGGCGGTTCGTGCGCGCAGCCACCTCCAACGCCGACCAAGTGGAGGACGTCGTTCAGGAAACCATCCTGCGGGTGTGGAAGCGCGGCCCGGAAACGGACAACATGCGCGGCTACCTGTACCAGACGGCCCGGCACGTCATCATCGACGGCTACCGGCGCCGCAGCCGGCGGCCGGAAGAGACCGAACTGGGCGAAGACGAGCCGAACGGTGACGAAGACCCGTTTGATCGACTACTGCTGCGGGTGGTCATGGAGGAAGCTCTGGCGCGAATCAGCACGGACCACCGCAATATTATTGTCGCCTTGCACTACCAGCGGCTCACTGCTCCTGAAGCCGCGCAGTCGCTGGGCATTCCGCTGGGCACAGTGAAGTCGCGAGCGTTCTATGCGGCCAAGGCTTTACGGTCGGTACTGGATGAGATGGGGGTGGGTCAGCCGTGAATACCAGCGAGGAACAGCACCAACTGCTCGGCCTCTACATCCTGGGCGGACTGGATCGTCATGAACGGGCGTTCTTCGAAGAGCATCTGGCCGACTGCCCGGAGTGCCGGCGGGAAGCCGCCGAACTGGAATCGCTGCCGGACCTGCTGGACGCACTGCCGCGCAACGTGGCGCTGGACCTGGAGTCCCCGCCGCCGCAGGAAGTCGAGCAGCGCACCCGCGAACTGATGGATGAACTGGCCCGGCGGCGAAGGAAAGAACGACGACGATGGACCGGGCTGGTGGCGGCCGTGGCGGGGGTGTGCCTGGTGGCCGGGGCATCGGTCGGGCCGCTGCTGGCCCAGCAGCAGCAACCGCAACCGCCGTCGGACACCTACACCATGACTGCCGACGGCGGCCTGCAGGTTGAGGTTGCGCTGCTGCCCAAGACCTGGGGGACGGAGATGGAAGTGGCGGGGCAGGAGCTGCCGGAGAGCGGCATCCTCACCCTGTGGGTGACCGGCAAGTCCGGCTACACCTATCAGGTGGCATCCTGGCAGGGCACTCCGGCCGGCCGGGCCACCCTCACCGCGGCTTGCGCCATGGACACCGACCAAATCGCCTCGGTGGAACTACGCAACGAGTCGGATACCACGCTGGCGGCGGTGACCACCGACTGAGCCCGGGCGGGCGGATCAGTTCCGGTGGGGATCAGTTCCGGCGGTAGGCGAGGTCGAAGATCATCCGTCCCGCGTCGTGTGCCTTCTGCTCGAAGCTGGTCATGGTCCGGCCGTCGAAGCGGGGCGCCCAGCCGCCGAGCTCGTCCATGCCCTCACCGGTGCTGGCGTTGCCGGTGCTGACCGGAACCTTGCCCTCGCGGACCGGCGCGCCGCCCACTACCCCTTCGACGCCGCTCTCCCACACCTGGGTCAACGGGCTGTCGGCGCCGCTGCGCTCGCCGGCGTGCAGATTGGTGAAGTCCGGCGACGCGTCGGCAACCCGGCGCATTTGGATGGCGTAGTCGGACCAGTCCGTGGCCAACCGCCAGATCCCGCCCGGCTGCAGTACGCGGGCGGCGAGCCTGACGAAGCTTTCCTGCACCAGCCGGCGCTTGTGGTGGCGGGTTTTGTGCCAGGGGTCGGGAAAGAATACCCAGAGCTCGGCGAGCGAGGACTCGGGCAGCATCGTGGCCAGGGCTTCGGGTGCGTTGACCTGCGCGACGCGGACGTTGGTCAGGTTGCGCTGGCCGATCCGCAGCAGGGTCTGCGCCAGCCCGGGACGGTACACCTCCAAGGCAAGGAAGTTCCGTTCCGGGTCCTGTTCGGCGGCATGGCAAACGGCTTCGCCCAGGCCGGAGCCGATCTCCATTACCAACGGGGCTTCGCGCCCGAAGGCGGCTGCCGCATCGAAAACGTAGTCCGGGTCCACGGTGGTGTCGCCGCCTGCCCGGGGGAGGTCGATGGCGAACTTCGGTGCGTAGTCGTCCCAGGCCTGCTGGCGCCGGCCCTGCAGCCGCGAGCCGCGGCGCACAAAGCTGACCGGCTGGGCGAGGTGGACGGGCGGCGTGAGGCGCGCACCGACGTCGTCCGCGGAAGAATCAGGGGTGGGGGAGTTGCTGGTCATCCCTACCAGCGTATCGCCAGTGCGGGTGCGGCCCGGCCGTGCTGCTAGACTGGGGGTACTCGAAAACGTCATTGATGCGTTTTCCTGCGTCGATGAACGCTTTCATTTGCACCGCTGCTTTTCCGTCTGACGACGTGACCGGACTGATCCGGGGCGGTTGGCACTGTCTGATTTTTCTTCGGCGACCCTGGGCTAACCTGCCGCGGGGACACTGACCGGAAGACATTTGCACTTATTATGACTACTTTTGCTGCCCTTGGCGTGCCCAAGCCCCTCGCTGCGAAGCTCGCCGCCGACGGCATTGAAGCGCCGTTCCCCATCCAGACCGAGACGCTGCCCGATACGCTGGCCGGCCGCGATGTGCTAGGCCGCGGCCGCACCGGTTCCGGCAAGACGCTGGCCTTTGCGCTGCCGCTGGTGGCACGGTTGGCGGAGCGCGAAGCCGCCCATTTCCGCAAGCCGGGCCGCCCGCTGGGTCTGGTGCTGGCGCCCACCCGCGAGCTCGCCACGCAGCTTAACAACACCATCGAGCCGCTGGCCGCGGTGCTGGGCCTGAACACCACCGTGATCTACGGCGGCGTTTCCCAGCAGCGCCAGGAAAAGGCGCTGCGCGCTGGCGTGGACATTGTGATTGCCTGCCCGGGTCGGCTTGAAGACCTGATGAAGCAGAAGATCATCACGCTGGAATCGGTGGAAATCACGGTACTGGACGAGGCCGACCACATGGCCGACCTGGGCTTCCTGCCCGTGGTGAAGAAGTTGCTGGACACCACGCCGACCGGCGGCCAGCGCCTGCTGTTCTCCGCCACACTGGACAACGGCGTGGACAAGCTGGTGCAGCGCTACCTGTCCAGCCCGCTGACGCACTCGGTGGACGACCCGCAGGCAGCGGTCACCACGATGGAACACCACGTGTTCGTGACGCGCGACGCTACGGAAAAGAAGCAGGTGCTCAACAAGCTGGCAGCCGGCACCGGCCGCCGCGTGCTGTTCACCCGCACCAAGCACCACGCCCGCAAGCTGGCCAAAGCGCTGACGGCTGCCGGCATCCCGGCGGTGGACCTGCACGGCAACCTGTCGCAGAACGCCCGCGACCGCAACCTGGCCGAGTTCTCCTCCGGCGACGTACGTGTGCTGGTCGCTACCGACGTGGCGGCCCGCGGCGTGCACGTGGACGATGTGGAACTGGTGATCCACGTTGACCCGCCCACCGAGCACAAGGCGTACCTGCACCGTTCGGGCCGGACCGCTCGCGCCGGTTCCGATGGCACCGTGGTGACCCTGGCGCTGCCGGCAGAGCGCCTGGAGGTCGGCAAACTGATGAAGGCCGCCGGAGTGGACGTGGCGTTCGAGAACGTCACGGCCTCCTCTGAACTGCTGGCGAACCTGGTGGGCGAAGTCGCCGCGCCGGTGGATCCGCAGCTGCGGGCCCAGCAGCAGGCAATGAAGCAGCCACAGCGCGGCGGCGGTACTTCTACCGGCGCCAACGCCCAGCGCAAGCGGGCCCTGCGCACCGGTGGCGGCCGCAGCAACGGTGGCTCCCGCGCCGGAGGAGCACCCCGTACCGGCGAAGGCCGCCAGCAGGCCGGTGCCGCCCGCGGCGGTCGGTCCGAGGCCGGTCAGCGCCAGCCGTCACGCGGCGACAACCGCGGCCGTTCGCAGGACGTTGCCGCCCCCAGCCACGGCGGCCACCGGAGTTCCTCCGCGACTTCGGCTTCAGCCGGGCGCCAGGGCCAGACGGCCGGGGGCGGCCGCACCGGCTCGGGCGGCTCACGCTCCGGCGGTGCGGGCCGTTCGGGCGGCGCTCCGCGCACGGCCGGCGGTTCGCCGCGCGCTGCCGGCGGCACCCGGCCGGTCTACCGCTCGGAAAGCCCGGCCGCCGAGCGTCCGGCCCGGCGCGGACCGCGCCGCGCAACCGCTCCGGCCTCCCAGGAGAAGCGCCGCACCAGCTAGCGGGTCCAGTCAGCTAGCCGGTCCAGTCAGCTAGCCGGTCCGACTAGCCAAGCCGACTAGCCAAGCCGACTAGCCAAACCTGGCCCGACTTCGGAGACCACCACACTAATAAAGGCCGCAGGGCCGACCCTCCATCTGGCAGGGCGGCTCTGCGGCCTTTGTTGTGCCGTGGGGCAGTTGCGACCCGCGGCCAGATATATCCCCGTCGTCCAAGTCAGGGGTTGTAGGGGGTGCCCTCGCCGAGGACCCCTGAGTTGGTCCCGAACGCAGGGGCCGTGGAGGATGATGTCGAAGCCGGGCCCTGACCTGGCGCTGATCGGGTGCCTCCACCAGGGGGCCACGCCCGCCGCGTCGGACAAAGCGCATGCGCTGCCGGAAGTCAGGGCTCAGGGGCCGCTCAGGGACATCCCGCATAGCGGGCCGGGCACAACAACGGTCAGAATGGTGGCATGAAGGCCCTTCTAAACATTATCTGGCTGCTTTTCGGCGGCATCTGGCTGGCCCTGGGATACTTCCTCGCCGGCATCGTGTGCTGCCTGCTGATCGTCACGATCCCGTTCGGCATTGCGTCGTTCCGGATTGCGGGCTACGCGTTGTGGCCGTTCGGGCGCATGGTGGTGGACCGAGGCGGACGCACCTACTTCCTGTCCACAGTGGGAAACATCATCTGGATCTTCGTTGCCGGCATCTGGATCGCGATCGGGCATGTGCTGACGGCCATCGCGCAGGCCATCACCATCATCGGGATTCCGCTGGCGATTGCGAACCTCAAAATGATTCCGGTGTCGCTCACCCCGCTGGGCAAGGAAATTGTGTCAACCGACCGGACGTTCCGCGGTTTTGTTGCCGGGTATCAGCCGGGCACGGCTGCCTGGCGCTAAAGTGTGCGCCCGGCCCGCGCCGGCTCGAGGCAGGGCGGGGAGCACGCGTCGCCGCACCGGGCGGCAAGCGTCGCCAGCCCGGGGAGGCACGCTACTCGATCGTCATTCGGCGGCTGTCGCTGAGCCCCGGGCCGCGGCGGGCCGATGCGGGCACCACAAACCGCCGTCCTGTCACGACGGTGGGCACTATCCGGGCGAAATTGTTCTTCTCACCGGACTGCCAAGGGAACAGCGGCAGCAGGGCCGATTCCAGAACATCGTCGATGCTGGTCATCCGCTGGGCGATGCCTCGCGCCACCGCGCTCCACGCAACGCTGGTGTCCGGATTGAACCCGTCGACCTCCAGCACTACCTCGTTCGCCAAGGCAGCGTCGAGCTTGGTCCCCGGGGCGGAACGGAATACTAGACTTCCGTGGTCGACGACGTAATTGACCGGGAAGATCTCCGGGTGCGACTCGACGATGACGCCGAGCCGGCCAAAGTCTGCGCTGCGGAACAATCTCCAGCAATCGTCCGCCGGCAACTGGGTGGTTGATGACGGCATCTCGTTCGCGGTGGTCATGGCATCAGTGTATTGGTCCGCGGCGGGCCGGGACAGGGCCGCGACTCCGCCGAATACGCGCGGGTTTGCCGCCGCAGAACCGGCTCGGAAATTCACGGCCGATGTGGTGCAATGCTCCCCATTATGTGTTGGAATTACCACACGGGCCGCACGCGGCTGAAGGGGAAGGCCGGGCGCATCGATCGGTCAGTGGGGGGAGACAGCGCCTGTGCCCATGAGGAGGAGGCTCTGCCATGTCCGAACTGACTTCGGATCTATCCGGCGAGTGGCGGTTCGATCCGGCGCATACCCGGATCGGTTTTTCCACCCGCCACGCTATGGTGACCAAAGTCCGGGGAGCGTTCAATGACATCGAGGGCGTCATCCACGCCGACGTGGACAATCCTGCCAATTCCTCAGTCAGACTCACCATCAAGGTCGCCAGCATCGATACGCGCAGCCCGCAGCGCGACCAGCATCTGCGGACCAACGATTTCTTCGATGCGCCGAACTACCCGGAGATCACGTTCGTCAGCACCCGGATCGATCAGGTGGAGGCCGGAAACTTCATTGTGAACGGCGACCTCACCATCCGCGGCGTCACCAAACAGGTGGCAGTGCCGATCGACTTTATCGGCGTGGAACGGGACCCGGGCGGCCAGCTGCGGGCAGGCTTCGAAGGCTCCCGGCGCATCGACCGCCAGGACTTCGGCGTTAAGTGGAACACGGCGCTGGACTCGGGCGGCATGCTCGTCTCCGACCGCGTGATGCTGGAATTCGAAGTCTCCGCCGTCAAGGTGGAGTCCACCGCCCGGCAGTAAGGGACTTGCGCACCGCGCCCGGCTGGAGGCGGTCACCGTCGCCGGCGCCAGCTGCGCCGGTGAGAGCGAGTGCTCAGCCCTCGGCCGGATAAACCGAGACCAGTGCTGCAAAGCCGCGCCCGCTGACCTCGGCCGGAACTGCCGAGCCAACCACGGTGTCGTACGTGTCCAGCGGGTGGTTGGTGCCGTCCGCCGTCGCCTGCGCCTGGCCTTGCAGCAGCATCAGGAACTGTCGGTCGGCAACAGCCAAAGTTTGTTTCTTGGAGAGCTCGACGATCAATAGTCCCGCGCCCCAGGTCCCACGCCGGGCCATGACATTCAACGCGCGGCACGGTCCGGTGGGCAGGCTGCATTCGGCGCTGCTGCCGCCGTCGAACCGGAAGGGCCGGAAGCGTTCCATCTTGTGCTGGACGCCGTCCACAGTGAGGAAGGCGACGTCGCCGTCCACCACGGTGAAGATCCGGTCCATGCCGGGAAATTCGGAGAAGCTGCCGTCCGAACCGATGTCCGCCAGGCTCAGCCGCCAGGCCGGGAGCCCGTCAGCGCCCAGGGCGCCGGCCGCCACTTCCCGAGTCACCCCGCCGCCGTTCCGCCACCGCTGTTCCGTCAGCGACGCTGCAGGGATGATTTCCATGGGACTCCTTGTCCGGATGCTAAAGCTGCCGGTCCCAGTTCAGCACATATGCATCTTGGTAGCCGTCCGGACCGCTGATGGCAGCCGACGCGTCGCGTTCGAAGCCCAGCGACGTGACAATGCGGATGGACGCGGTGTTGTTCGGATGGATCAGCGCGAGGATGGGCGGGAGCTCCAGGAATTCATTGACATGGACGACGACGGCGCCCACCGCCTCGCGCCCGTACCCTCGGTGCCACACGGAGGGGTCGAAGCGGAAATAGAGGTTCAGCACCGGCCGGCCGGACAAGGAAACATGCTTTACCCCGGCAAACCCGATGGGGTCTTCGCGGCCGGGAAGGCGGACGGCGAAGTAACCCACGCCGTGGTTCTCCCACTGGGCTTCCCAGCGCTGGAAGAGCCCGTCGGCTTCCTCGTTCCATTGCAGCGCCTCCGAAGGATTGAAACGCGTGGTGCGCCGGTCGGAGAGGATGCGGAACATGGCGTCGATATCTCCCGGGGTCGGCTGGTTCAGCAGCAGCCGGGCGGTTTCCAGCATCGTTTCCATTGGCCGCCCACCTCGGTTCTGAATGTTGGAGCCTGTCCCGCCTATAGCCTAGGCGTCCCGAGCCCTTCCGGGCAGGCCGTGGGAGCGACAGGATAGTAGGTGTCAACGGATCCCGCAGCCTGTGGATAACTTTACTTTGAAAGTTGAGTTGACTAGACTCAAGTTAGCTATTTTGACCAGTACCGCTGCGGCTGGCCAGATCCGTTACGGAGGATGAGGAGATAAGCGTTGGACGCTAAATTCACCACCAAGAGCCAAGAAGCGCTGTCGGCTGCTGCCATGAATGCGTCGACGGCGGGCAATCCGCAGATTGAGCCAGCCCACCTGCTCAAGGCCCTGATGGACCAACGCGACGGCGTGGCCGTCGCCGTGCTGAAGTCTGCCGGCGCGGATCCGGATTCGGTCAGCGTGCAGGCGAGCACCGCGATCAAGGCGCTGCCGTCGTCGTCGGGGTCTTCGGTGGCGCAGGCCCAGTATTCCCGGGGGCTGCTGCAAGCTGTCCAGGCTGCCCAGCAGGAGGCGGAGCAGTTGGGGGATTCCTATGTCTCCACCGAACACCTGCTGCTTGGGCTCTCGGCGGACAGCGGCGCCGTCGGGAAGATCCTGCGGGACGCCGGAGCGTCCCATGAGGCGCTGCTCGCCGCGCTGCCGGGCGTGCGCGGGGACCGGAAGGTTAACAGCGCGGACCCCGAAAATACGTTCCAGGCGCTGGAGAAGTTTGGTACCGACCTGACCGCCATTGCGCGTTCCGGCAAGCTGGATCCGGTGATCGGCCGCGACGCGGAAATCCGCCGCGTGGTCCAGGTGCTCTCGCGCCGGACCAAGAACAATCCGGTGCTGATCGGCGAGCCCGGCGTCGGCAAGACCGCCGTGGTCGAGGGGCTGGCGCAGCGGATGGTAGCCGGCGACGTACCCGAATCGCTGCGCGGCAAGACGCTGATGGCACTGGACCTCGCGGCCATGGTGGCCGGTGCCAAGTACCGCGGCGAGTTCGAGGAGCGGCTGAAGGCCGTGCTGGAGGAGATCAAGAACTCCGACGGACAGATTGTCACCTTCATCGACGAGATCCACACCGTCGTCGGCGCCGGGGCTTCCGAGGGATCGATGGACGCGGGCAACATGCTCAAGCCGATGTTGGCCCGCGGTGAGCTGAGGCTGATCGGCGCCACCACGCTGGACGAATACCGCGAAAACATTGAGAAGGACCCGGCGCTTGAGCGCCGCTTCCAGCAGGTCTACGTGGGCGAACCGAGCGTGGAGGACACCATCGGCATCCTTCGCGGGCTCAAGGAACGCTACGAGGCGCACCACAAGGTCTCGATCGGCGACTCGGCCCTGGTGGCCGCGGCGACGCTGTCCAATCGGTACATATCCGGCCGGCAGTTGCCGGACAAGGCCATCGACCTGGTGGACGAGGCTGCCTCCCGGCTGCGGATGGAAATCGACTCGGCGCCGGAGGAGATCGACCAGCTGCGCCGCTCCGTCGACCGCCTCACCATGGAAGAACTGGCGCTGGCCAACGAAACGGACGCGGCCTCGCGGGAGCGGCTGGAGGCGCTGCGCGCCGACATGGCGGACAAGAAAGAACAGCTGGCCGGCCTTAACTCCCGCTGGGAAGCGGAGAAGGCCGGACTGAACCGGGTGGGCGACCTGAAGGCCAAGCTGGACGAGCTGCGCTCGCAGGCGGACAAGTCCCAGCGCGAGGGCGACCTGGCGGAGGCTTCCCGGATCCTGTACGGCGAGATCCCGACGCTGGAGAAGGAACTGGCCAATGCACAAGCCGCCGAAGAGCAGGGCGGCGCCGACCGCGACCTGATGGTCTCCGAGGAGGTGACCGCGGACGACATCGCCGAGGTCATTTCCGCGTGGACCGGCATCCCGGCCGGACGCATGCTGCAGGGCGAAAGCCAGAAGCTGCTGCATATGGAGGAGTACATCGGTTCCCGGCTGATCGGCCAGAGCAAAGCCGTTGCCTCGGTGTCCGACGCCGTCCGGCGCGCCCGCGCGGGCATCAGCGATCCGGACCGGCCCACCGGCTCGTTCCTCTTCCTGGGCCCCACCGGCGTCGGCAAGACGGAACTGGCCAAGGCGCTGGCGGACTTCCTGTTCGACGACGAACGCGCCATGGTCCGGATCGACATGAGCGAGTATTCGGAGAAGCACTCCGTGTCCCGCCTGGTCGGTGCCCCTCCCGGTTACGTGGGCTACGAAGAAGGCGGCCAGCTCACCGAGGCCGTGCGCCGGCGGCCGTATTCGGTGGTGCTGTTGGATGAGGTGGAGAAGGCCCATCCCGAGGCCTTCGACATCCTGCTGCAGGTGCTCGACGACGGACGCCTCACCGACGGGCAGGGCCGCACGGTGGACTTCCGCAACGTGATCCTGGTGCTGACCTCCAACCTGGGCTCGCAGTTCCTGGTGGATCAGTCCATGGACCAGGAGACGAAGCGCGAAGCCGTCCTGAACGTGGTGCACGCAAGCTTTAAGCCCGAGTTCCTCAACCGGCTGGACGACGTGATCATCTTCGACCCGCTGAGCATCGACGAGCTGTCCCGGATTGTTGACCTGCAGGTGGCCTCGCTCGCCGCCCGGCTGGCCGACCGGCGGCTGGTCCTGGAGGTAACGGACGCGGCCCGGGAATGGCTGGCCTTGGCCGGCTTCGACCCGGCCTTTGGCGCCCGGCCGCTGCGCCGCCTGGTGCAGCGGGAGATCGGCGACAAACTGGCCCGCGGCCTGCTGGCCGGCGAGATCAGCGACGGGGACACGGTGCTGGTGGATGCGCCGCAGATCGACGCCGAGAACGGGGCCGGCGGCCTCACCGTACAGGCCAAGGTGGGCGCCTTCCGGAACGGCTAGCGCTGGCCGCTCCCAAAAACAGAAAAGCCCGGCGACCGTCGCATCAGCGGCGGTCGCCGGACCTTTGTGGCAGCAGTCTGACTAATCGACCAGAGTGCCGGTGAGCTGCTCGCCTTCTTCGGCGGCGATCTTGAAGCAATCGATCCTGCGATCGCCCTGGGCCCAGGTTTCCTTGGACGGCATCCCGTAGGAGTCCTTGAGCTCGGGCTGGTCGGCTGCCGCGTCGTTGAGGACGACGGCAGTGCAGACTTCCTGCGCCTTGATGTTCAGTGCGTCGGCACCCGGGAACTTGTCGTCGTCGCCGTAGGAGAACGTTCCGACCAACTGGGCCGTGTGCGGGGTGTCGCAGGTGACCACGGTGGCGTCGCGCATCACGGACTCGAACTTGGTGAAGCACTGGCCCTGCCGGAAGTCGAACGGGGAGACATTCTCGGCGATCACGCCGTCGGCATTTGCCGTCTCCGCCTGGCTCTGCGACGACGAGGGGCCGGCGGCCCCGCCGGCCGGCGAGCTACTGGTCAGGCTGGACACGATGATGGCAATTATCACGATGGCTACTATGACCACCGCACCGATGATGATCAGGGGCTTCCAGTCGATGTTCCGGCCCGCTGCGGCGGAACCTTCACCAGTGGCAGGAACTTCGCCGGCCTCGTCGTCCGCACTGTTGCCGGGTGCGCCGCCGTCGGGGGTGGAATACCATTTCTTTTCCGGCGCGGAACCGTCGGCGCTCGCCGGCGCGGAGTCCCAACCCGACGGCGGGACCGCGGGGGCCGAGGGTCGGGCTGCGGGCGACGTCGGCGGGACAGCGGGTGATGTCGGCGTGGACTCGGGGGCCGAGGGCGGGACCGCGGGTGACGACGGCGTGGCCTCCGGTGCCTGCGCCGCCGGGAAGGCCTCAGTGCTATCCATGTCGTCCTGAAGGGCGGGTGACGCTCCGGCCGGAGCCGTGCCGCTGGCTTTGGTGGGACCGCCGTCGTCCCTGGCTCCGAGTAACCGCTCGGCAGCTTCGACTTCTTCCTTCACCGCCTGCGCTTCGGCGGCAGCCTCCGCCAGATCCGCCTCGGCCGCGATCTCGTCGCTGATCTGCGCTTCGCCTAGGTGCGGTTCAGCCAGCTCGACTTCGTCGGCCGTGACGTGGAGCTCGGGATCAGGCACTTCGAGGTTCTCCGGGCCCTGCTGCGGAGACCTCCCGCGGTCATCAGGCCGCTTGTCCTGTTCGCTCATGGGGAAACTTGCCTTCCGTGCGTGTTGTCCTCCGGGAGAAAAGGAGAACGGGTCACGATGACTTTAGCCAACAATCCCCTTGCGTGGCACGATTTTGCCGTTTCCGGACGTGGAGGCAGCCGCTTCGGGGGACTGGCCGCGCTGCCACGAGCAGCGTGGAAAACCATGTACCCTAGAGGTACGACAGAATTGATCAATTATTCCGGAGCCTCGTGCGCCTTACCGTGCGACCACCTCCGGATCGACGTACAAAGGGGGTCACGCCATGGGGCGCGGCCGTCAGAAGGCAAAAGCAACCAGGCAGGCCCGGGACATGAAGTATTACAGCCCGGCCACTGACCTCACTGCTCTCCAGCGCGAACTCGGCGCTGCGAAACGCCATACCTCCGACGCGTTTTCCGATAATCCGCATGAGCCGGATTATTCGGTTTATGAGGACAAGTACGCGGATCAGTACGACGACGACGAGGATGAAGGCAGCCGCAACGTCGGTTAGCCGGCCTCGGTCGCTACGTCCCGGTCGAAACCCTTCCGGCTGGACTTCCCGCCTGGTTCCACACGGCGAGGACGCGCCGGTGCTTTGAATCCCCGTCGGGACGCATGTCTACCAGCGCTGCCTGCGCTACCCGCACAACTTCGCCAGGCTGAAGGCGTCCTTCTGTTTGGTGGCTGATGTGCGGGCGGAAGTTCTGGCGGGCGTGGTGCGGACTGAGCAGATGGACATCCGTACCGAGTTCGTCGAGCAGGCGGTCATGCAGCAGCTGTAGTTGCGGATGTGGTTCCACCAGCGAGACCGGAATTGAATGGTTTCTGCCGAAGAAATCGTCCGCTCCGGTGCGTACGTCAAACCCCAGCCGGCCGGAGAGGGCGCGGCCGATCCGCTCGGCGACGCCCTCTGCCGGCTCCTTGCTGTCGAAGCGCGCCAGCGTGATGTGCAGCGGCCAGTCGCTCCGAGGGAACACGTGACCGGCCCGCACCGGCCGGATGAACACCACCACCACGTACGCACCCATACGCCCAGTGTTTCACCGGACGTGAACCATGGAGGACATCGGCCAAAGCAAAACCGCCCCTGCACCGGTTAGCGGTGCAGGGGCGGTCCAGCGCCCGGACGGCTCAGGCGTATGAATTGACCAAGTGGACGGCGCCGCCGTCGACGCCCTTGGCGCCTTGGACGAAGTCGACACCGCCCAGCGAAGCGTCAACCGGGGCAACCTGTCCCATGACCCAAGCGGGCACGCCGCGCTCGTTCAGCCGCTGCAGGGCGGCGTCGGCTCCGGCTGCGTCCACGATGGCGACCATGCCGACGCCCAGGTTGAGCGTCCGCTCCAGATCGGCCTGCGGCACGTTGCCTAGCTCGGCGATGAGCTTGAAGATGGCAGGCAGCTCCCAGGTGGAGCGGTCCACCGTGGCCATCAGCCCTTGCGGCAGCACGCGTGCGAGGTTGGCGGCCAGGCCGCCGCCGGTGACGTGGCTGAAGCCGTGGACTCCGGCCGCTTCAAAGCGGGCCAGGTCCAGGCAATCCGCCGCGTAGACGCGGGTAGGCTCCAGCAGTTCTTCGCCCAGCGTCCGGCCGAGCTCGGTCACCTGCCGGTCCAGCGCCCAGCCGGCGTGATTGATTACGCGCCGAACCAGCGAGTACCCGTTGGAGTGGATGCCCGAGGACGCCATGCCGATCACGACGTCGCCGTCCTTGACCCGCTCCGGGCCGAGCAGGGCGTCGGCCTCCACCAGCCCGGTGGCAGCGCCGGCAACATCGTATTCGTGCTCGCCCAGCAGGCCGGGATGTTCGGCTGTTTCGCCGCCCACCAGCGCGGTGCCGGCCACCTCGCAGGCGGCCGCGATGCCGCGCACAATATCCGCAATGCGCTCGGGGACCACCTTGCCGCAGGCGATGTAGTCGGTCATGAACAGCGGCTCCGCGCCCACCACCACAATGTCGTCGACGACCATGCCGACCAGATCGAAACCGATGGTGTCGTGGATGTCCATGGCCTGGGCGATCGCCACCTTGGTGCCCACCCCGTCGGTCGACGTGGCGAGCAGCGGCTTGCGGTACTTCAGCAGGGCCGAGACATCGTACAGTCCGGCGAAACCGCCGACCCCGCCGATCACGTTGGAGTTGTGAGTGGCCTTGATGGCACCCTTCATCAGCTCAACCGCCCGGTCGCCGGCTTCGACGTCGACGCCGGCGCTGGCATAGGTGATCTGGCCCTGTTCGGGGGAGGTCATACTCGCTCTTTCTTGTCTTCGGCGGTCAAGAGGTTCTCCAGGTCCGAGTCCGGCCCTGGGTCGCAGGAGCCATGCTCCAGTTCGTCGCTGCTGCGCTCAAGCAGATTCTTGCCCAGGCGGTCCGCGGACGGCAGCTCGATCGGATACTCGCCGGTGAAGCAGGCGGTGCACAGCTGCTCCCGCGGCTGTTGTGTGGCATCAATCATGCCCTCTTCGGAGATGTAGCCGAGGCTGTCGGCCCCGAGGGAGGCCCGGACATCTTCAACGCCGATTCCGTTGGCAATCAGCTCGGCCCGGCTGGCGAAGTCAATGCCGTAGAAGCAAGGCCACTTGATGGGCGGTGACGAGATCCGCACGTGAACCTCCGCCGCACCGGCCTCACGCAACATCCGGACCAGGGCCCGCTGGGTGTTGCCGCGGACGATCGAATCGTCGATGACCACCAGCCGCTTGCCCTGCACGACGGACTTCAGCGGGTTCAGCTTCAGCCGGATGCCCAGCTGGCGGATGGTCTGGCTGGGCTGGATGAAGGTCCGGCCCACATAGGCATTCTTGACCAGCCCCTGGCCATAGGGGATGCCGGATGCTTCGGCGTAGCCGATGGCTGCCGGTGTTCCGGACTCCGGCGTGGGGATCACCAGGTCGGCTTCGACCGGATGTTCCTTCGCCAGCTTGCGGCCCATCTCCACGCGGGCGGCGTGGATGCTGCGGCCGTTGATGGAGGTGTCCGGCCGGGCCAGGTAGACGTACTCGAAGACGCAGCCGGCGGGCTTTTTCTCGGCGAAACGCTGGGAGCGCAGTCCGTTCTCGTCGATCGCGATGAATTCGCCCGGCTCAACTTCGCGGACGAAGGAAGCGCCGACAATGTCCAGCGCAGCGGTCTCGGAGGCCACCACCCAGCCGCGGTCCAGCCGGCCGAGAACCAGCGGGCGGACCCCCGCTGTGTCGCGGGCGGCGTACAGGGTGCCTTCATCCATGAAGGTGAAGCAGAACGCGCCGCGCAGCTTGGGCAGCAGCTCCATCGTGCGTTCTTCGAGCGACTGGCCTTCCTGGCCGGCCATCAGCGCGGTCACCAGTGCGGTGTCAGTGGTATTGCCCTGGGCCATTTCGCCGCGCTCGGGCTTGCCGAATTTCTCCAGCACCTTCTCGTACAGCTCTGCGGAGTTGGTCAGGTTGCCGTTGTGGGCCAGCGCCACGGTGCCGGTGGCGGTAGCGCCCAGCGTGGGCTGGGCATTGGCCCAGGTGGAGCCGCCGGTCGTGGAGTAGCGGCAATGGCCGACGGCGATGTGCCCGGTCAGCGTGTTAAGCGTGGTTTCGTCAAAGACCTGGGACACCAGTCCCATGTCCTTGTAGACGTTGATGCGCTTGCCGTCGCTGGTTGCAATACCGGCGGACTCCTGTCCGCGGTGCTGCAAAGCGTACAGGCCGTAGTAGGTCATTTTTGCTACTTCTTCCCCGGGGGCCCAGACGCCGAAAACGCCACAGGCATCCTGGGGTCCCTTTTCGCCGGGAAGAAGATCATGGGAGAGTTTTCCGTCACCGCGTGCCACCCGCTCATTCTCTCATGTGCCCGGCGGGCAGCATCACCGAGGTGATGGGAATTACGGCCTTCGGCCGGCAGGTTACGTCCGGCGTTCGCCTTCGCCGTCCTGTTCGCCGGCGGCAGCTGTGTTGCCGTCCCGCACCGTGGGCTGGCCAGGGACTTCCTCGCGGTTCGCCGGGGCGGCTGGCTCGTCCTGGCCCGTGGCACCTGGCCGGCCGGCGCCCGGCACGGGGCCTGCGGAGACTTCTTGTCCCGGCTCGGCGATAGCCTGCGCGGGCTTGGCACGCTTGACGCTGACCCGGTCAATGACCAGGAACAGCAGAGATCCGATCAGCACGCCGGCCAGCGCGAACAGCACAGCCAAAAAGGCGAAAATGGTGCCGCGGGTGAAATCGGGGTTCTCCGGACCGGTGTAGGCGGAGATGGCGGCAGCAATGACGCCCAACAGCGCCCAGAGGAGGACGAAGGACACGAATTTAGGCGCCCGGCGCACGGTGACGTCCCGACGTTCCGGATCAGCCTGCCGGTTGTCGCGGGCCGGTTCTTGCTCAGAAGTCATGCGTTCCAGCCTACCGGGCGAAGAGCGGCAGCCTGTCCGCCAGTCCGGCCCGCAGGCCGGAGGCAGCCACCTTGCCCTCGGCGACGGCGCTGTCCCAGCCCAGCGCGCCCGTCACCAAAGCCAGCCAGGTAGCGGGGTCGGTTTCCACCACGTTCGGCGGAGTGCCGCGGGTATGCCGCGGACCTTCGATGCACTGCGCGACGCCGAACGGCGGCACCCGCACTTCCACGCTGTTGCCGGGAGCGCGCTCGGACAGTTCCTCCAACGCGTACCGCACCGCTGTGGCAGTGGTCTTCCGGTCGGTGACGCCCGCCCGCCACGCAGCCAAGGCGGCGTTGCCCTCGGCAGCCGCGATCCGGCGTCGTACTCCCATAGCTGGTCCTCAGGCTCAGTCCAGCAGGGCGACCATGGGCGGTGCCAGCCGGAGCCGGCCAACAGGCTGGCCGCCGCCGAGCACCGGTTTGACTACTTCTTCCAGCACCGGACCGACCTTGTCCACGTCGATCGCGTCACAGGCGGCCAGCAGGGTCAGCGCGACCAGCGAGCCCGCGCGGGAGCTGCCGTCCAGAATCTTCACCGCCACCGACACCCCTGAGGGGGTGCCCATCACCATCACGCCTTCGGCACCGGACTTGGCGATGATCTCCAGTTCCTCCATCACCACGGTGTTCTCCTGGCCGCGGCCGTGGACGGCCCACGGGTAGTCCAGCATGGCGGTGGCGATGGTGGCCGCGCGGGCATCGGCGTTCTTGTCCGCTGGCGCTTTGGCAAGCTTGCCGACGGCCCGGGCGAGACCGGTCAGGGACAGCGCCGGAGCAGGGGCGCCGCACCCGTCGACGGCGATGTGCTCGATTTTCTCTTCGGCGTATTCCTCGAGGACTTCCATCACGCGGCGCTGCAGCGGGTGGTTCGGCTCCAGGTAGCTGCGGGTGTTCCAGCCGTTCTCAGCGCACGCCCACAAGAAGGCGGCGTGCTTGCCGGAACAGTTGAAGGCCAACCGCTGCTGGCCCCGTTCGGTACGCACCAGCCAGTTGCGTGCCTGTTCGTCCTGCGGCCACGCCGGCGGGCAGCGCAAATCTGCGTCGGTCAGGCCGGCGGCCTTGAGCATGCCCTCCACCACGTCCATGTGCTCCAGCGATCCCACATGGCTCGCGCAGGCCAAGGCCACCTGGGCGCCGCGAAGCGGGACGCCGGACTGCATTGCGGCCAGGGCCTGGAAGGGCTTGAGCGTGGAGCGCGGGAAAATCGGGGCGGTGATGTCGCCGAGTTCGGTCACCACCGTGCCGTCCGCGGCCATCACGACCGCGGAGCCCAAGTGGCGGGATTCGATGAAACCGTTGCGTTCAACGACGGCCAGTTCCACGGCGTCCGCGGCTTTGAATGTCTCGGGCATGGACTTAGTTTAGGTCCGGCGCAACAACTTCGAGGCTCCGCCCCGCGCCAAGTAGGGTAGTTCTTTGTGAAGGTACTGGTGATCGGCCCCGGCGGCCGCGAACACGCAATAATCCGTTCCCTGTTGGCCGATCCGTTTGTGACCGAGGTCCATGCCGCCCCGGGCAACGCCGGCATCGCGCAGATCGTGCCCACGCACGCCGTGGACGCCAGCGACCCGGCAGCCATTACCGAACTGGCGCAACGGCTGGAATCCGACCTGGTGGTGGTGGGCCCGGAGGCGCCGCTGGCCGCCGGCGTGGCGGACCCGTTGCGCGCGGCCGGGATCCCGGTGTTCGGCCCCAGCAAGGAAGCCGCCCGGCTGGAGGGCTCCAAGGCCTTTGCCAAGCAGGTCATGGCCGCGGCGAACGTGCCGACCGCCATGGCGCATGTGGCCACCAACGCCGAGGAAGCAGCCGAAGCCCTGGATGCTTTCGGTGCGCCGTACGTGGTCAAGGACGACGGCCTGGCTGCCGGCAAGGGGGTGGTGGTGACCGGGGACCGCGATGCCGCCCTGGCCCACGCCCAGGCCTGCTTGGACGCCGGCGGCTCCGTGGTGATCGAGGAATTCCTGGACGGGCCGGAAGTCTCGCTGTTTGTGATTTCCGACGGCGAACGCGCCATTCCGCTAGTGCCCGCGCAGGACTTCAAACGGATCTTCGACGGCGACGAAGGCCCGAACACCGGCGGCATGGGCGCCTACACCCCGCTGCCCTGGCTGCCGCCCGGATTCGTCGAAGAAGTCATGGACCGCGTGGCGCTGCCCACCATCCGGGAGATGGCCAACCGCGGGACGCCGTTCGTCGGCGTGCTGTTCTGCGGTCTGGCCATCACTCGGCGCGGCGTGCGTGTCATCGAGTTCAACGCCCGCTTCGGCGATCCGGAAACCCAGGCCGTGCTGGCCCGGCTGCGGACGCCGCTGGGCGGTCTGCTGCTGGCCGCGGCCAAGGGGGAACTGGACGACGCCGAGCAGCTGGTCTGGTCCAAGCGGTCTGCGGTGGCAGTGGTGCTGGCCGCGGAAAACTACCCCGGAACGCCGCGCACCGGCGACAGGATTCGCGGGCTGAAGAAGGCCAACGCCCTGGAGGACGTGCACGTGATCCACGCCGGCACGTCGCTGGACGAGAACGGCAAGGTAATGAGTGCCGGCGGGCGGGTGCTCGCCGTCGTCGCCTTGGGTGAAGATCTGGTGGAAGCCCGCGAACGGGCTTATGAAGGCATCGGCACCATCAGCCTCGAGGGCTCGCAGTTCCGTAGCGACATCGCCCTGTTGGCGGCGCAAGGCGCCATTTCGGTACCGGCATCCGCCACGGCCCTGCCCCGGGCCGAAGCACAGAGAGACTGAGGAACGCCATGGCATTCGCCCCCGAAGTACTGGAACTGCCCGGCTGGAAGCATGTCTACTCCGGCAAGGTCCGCGACCTGTACGTGCCGGCCGTGGCCCAGCAGGTGCAGACCTCCAGTGAGGACATTGCCGCCGAGGGCCTGCTGGACCAGCGCAACGACACCGTGCTGGTGGTGGCCAGCGACCGGATCAGCGCCTTCGACCACGTGCTCTCCAGCGAGATTCCGGACAAGGGCCGGGTCCTGACGCAGTTGAGCCTCTGGTGGTTCGAACAGCTCTCCGCAGGAGACAGCCCGGTAGCCCACCACGTGGTGTCCACGGAGGTGCCCGAAGCCGTGGCCGGCCGGGCAATGGTCTGCAAGAAGCTGGACATGTTCCCGGTGGAATGCATTGCCCGCGGCTACCTGACCGGCTCCGGGCTTCAGGAGTACCGGCAAACCCAGACGGTGTGCGAGCTTCCGCTGCCCGCGGGCCTGGTGGACGGCTCCCGGCTGGAGCCCGCCATCTTCACGCCGTCGGCCAAGGCCGAGGTAGGCGAGCACGACGAGAACATCACCTACGACGCCGTGGTCCAGACCGTGGGGGCGGAAACCGCCGGCCGGCTGCGCGAACTGACCCTGCAGATCTACACCCGCGCCGAGGAGATTGCCCGCGAACGCGGAATCATCTTGGCGGACACCAAGGTGGAGTTCGGAATTGATCCGACGACGGGGGACATCACGTTGGGTGATGAGGTGCTGACCCCGGACTCTTCCCGGTTCTGGGACGCGGATACGTACGAACCGGGCAAGGCACAGCCATCCTTCGATAAGCAGTTCGTGCGCGACTGGCTGACCTCGCCGGCCTCCGGCTGGGACAAAAACACGCCACCGCCGGCGCTGCCGGAAGAAATTGTGCAGAAAACCCGGGCCCGCTACGTGGAAGCGTACGAGCGGCTCACCGGCCGGAAGTTCGCCTGACCGGCAGGAAAGTCCGGCCGGTTTGCACGACCGCTTCCAGCCGGCTGCCGCGATCCGGCAGGCGGCCGGCCGCTCGTTCGGCCGCCGTGAGGCGGGCGGCAGCTTCGGCGACGGCCGTAGGATAGGCGGCGGCACCGCCGTCGTCATCCGGTCCCAAGGAGCGCAGCGCATCGGCACGTTTCATGGCGCGGAGCATGGCCGCGGTTTCCGGTCGCGCGACGTCCGACATGTCCGGATAATCAATGGCCAGGGCCGGATCCAATTCGTACGCCAGCCAGCGGGTGCGGGTCGCGTCGTGGCGGGCGGCCGCTTCATGCCAATCGCGCGTGTCCTGATAGCGGACGGCCGCGGCAGCTTGACGGGTGATCCGCCAGACAGCGGGGGCGGCGCAACCGGCGGCGAGCAGCAGCCACAGCGGAACGGCCTGCGGGAAGAGAGCAGCGGCGGCAAGCACCACGGTCAGCGCGCAGCACAGCCCGGAAAAGCAATACCAGAACGCCGTATCCGCGTCGGGGGAGCGGCGCAGGCCGCGTTCGACTGCATACGAGGTCAGGAAAACTACAGCCGCCAGCACCACGGTGGCTACGGCCAGCTGCGCGAACTGTGCGAGGAACATCTGCACCCCTGACGACGGAGTTACCTCTATTGCAGTACGGACGAAGTCGTCAGTCAATGGTGCGGGCTTGCCTCAGGCCGGCGGGCGCGGGTCTTCCGAGGCGGGAGCGTTGCCTTTCCGTGCCGCCGGGCGCGGCCCCTCCGTGCCGCGGCGCGGGGGCCTAGAGCCTTCGTTCCCATGTCTCGGACTAATTTCCCATGTCTTGCGGGGCCTGCAGCGCCCTGACCTGCGGATTCTTTTGGCACGCTGCCCCAAACATGGGAGCGAACGGGAACCGGGCCGCGGCCGGCGGGGGTGGATCAGCTGCGCACGTGGATCAGTGGTCGACACGACCGACGACGCCGTCCAACTGCCGGTACACCAATGACTGCGGCATCATGCTGATCAGCGACCGCTGGAGTTTCTGCTTCCAGGGCTTCTGCTCCCGCGCCATCGCCGCCATTTTGCGCGAGCCCTTCACCACCTTGGCGGTGCGCGGCGCCCGCGCCTGTTCATAGCTGCGCAGGGCGGTGGTGATGTTCCAATCGGCCGCCAGCGCATCCGCCAGGGCGACGGCGTCCTCGAGGGCCTGGCCTGCACCCTGGCCGAGGAACGGCAACATGGGATGCGCGGCGTCACCGACCAGCGTGGCATGGTTGCCGGACCAGGCAAGGGTCGGCTTCCGGTCGAAGAGTTCGTGGGCCATGATGTCCTGGCTCTTGGTAGCGAGGATGACCGCCCGTACGGCCGGGTGCCACGTCTCGAAGCGCTGCAGGGCCAGCGTGCGCCACAGGACGTCCCCGTCCTGCGCCAACGCTGTATTCGGCATCGTGGCATACCAGTAGATCAGCCCGCGCGGCAGCGGGACCATGCCGAAGACCTCTCCGTTGCCCCAGGACTCGCCCCAAGGGAGCCATTTGGGATCAAGGTCGCCGATCGGGCAGACCGCGCGCATCGCGGTGATGCCCGAGGGGCGCGGGGCGCCGTCGCCCACCAGATCGTGGCGGACCAGCGAGCGTAAACCGTCGGCGCCGATAACCAGGTCCGCGTGCATCCGGCCGCCGTTGTTCAGCATCACGGTGCCGCCGTGCGGATCGCGGCGGAACTTCTCTGCCTGCAGGCCCAAGTGCACCGTGTTGACATACAGCGAGTCGTTCAGCAGCGTGGTGAGGTCCGAGCGGTGAATTGCTCGCAGCGGGTGGCCGTACCGGTGGCGCATGTCATCGCTGCTGAAACTGGCGAGCACGTTGCCGAACTGGTCGTGCGAGCTGCCGCCGACCGGGAGCGAGGCATCTTGGAAGCCACCGAGCAGGCCGAGGCGCTCCAAGGCGCGCGTCCCGTTGGCCCAGATGGTTATTCCGGTGCCCATCGGCTGTAGCGTTCCGGAGCGTTCAACCACATGGACTTTCCAGCCGGTTCGCTGCAAAGCCCGCGCAGTGGCGAGCCCGGCGATTCCGGCCCCTACGATGAGCGCCGAGCGCTGCTGAGAAGCCATGGGTCCATACTTCCCGCTTTGGGTGCGGGTTCACAACTTTCCGGCGGTACAAACCAGGTTGGGGAGCGGAAAAGCAAGAACTCCCGCCGCTCCGAAGAGCAGCGGGAGTTCTTGTCATTGGTCGGGGTGACAGGATTTGAACCTGCGACCTCGTCGTCCCGAACGACGCGCGCTACCAAGCTGCGCCACACCCCGATACCGGTGCCCCGCCGTCGTTATGATGACCGCGAAAGCAACTGTTCAAGGATAGCGGAGACAGGTCCGAAACGAGAAATCGGCCTCCGGTTGCCTGCCCGGATCAGATCAGCGAATCCTTCCACGCGGCGTGCAGTTGTGCGAAGCGGCCGCTGCCGGCGATCAGCTCCGCCGGGGACCCGTCCTCCACCACCTGGCCGTCGTGGATCACCAACACGCGGTCGGCTATCTCTACGGTGGACAGCCGGTGCGCGATGATCAGCGCGGTGCGGTTGCCGAGCAGCGTCTGCAGGCCTTCCTGGACCTGGCGTTCGCTCGGGACGTCCAGCGAAGCGGTGGCTTCATCCAAAATCAGTACGGCGGGGTCCGCCAGAAACGCGCGGGCGAAAGAAACCAGCTGCCGCTGGCCCGCGGAGACGCGGCCGCCGCGCTTGTTCACGTCGGTGTCGTAGCCCTCCGGCAGGGACAGGATGAATTCGTGTGCGCCGACGGCCCGGGCGGCATCTTCGATCTGCTCACGGCTGGCCTCCGGGTTGCCCAGCGCGATGTTCTCCGCGACGCTGCCGCTGAACAGGAACGCCTCCTGCGTCACCATGACGACGGCGCGGCGCAGGTCCTCGTTGGACAGCTGCCGCAGCTCAACCCCGTCCAGGGTGAGCGAGCCCGAGGTCAGGTCGTAGAAGCGGGCGATCAGTTTGGCCACCGTGGACTTGCCGGCTCCGGTCTGCCCGACGACGGCGATGGTCTGGCCGGCGGGAATGTCCAGATTCAGCTCGGGCAGCACCACCCGCCCGTCCCCGTAACCGAAGACCGCGTCGCGGAACTGGATGGCGCCGCGCGCATTCTTGAGCGGAACCGGGCTTGCCGGGGGAACCACGGTGGGTTCTTCTTCCAGCAGCCCGGAGACCTTCTCCAGCGCCGAGGAAGCAGACTGGAAGGAACTGTAGAACATGGCGATCTGTTCGGTGGGGCGGAAGACCTGTTTGGTGGCCAGCAGCACCGCCACCAGGGTGCCGATGGCAAGGTCGCCGTCCAGCACACGGAAGCCGCCGGCCAGCAGCACAGTAGCCACGGTCAGATTGCCGATGCCGTTCAACGCCGGCTGGAGCACGCCGAAATACTTGATGTTCCGGAGGGTGGCACGGCGGTAGTCGCCGGCGAGCTCGTCGAACCGTGCGGCGTTGTCCCGCTCGCGGCGGAAGGCTTTGACCGCCCGGATGCCGGTCATGGTTTCCACGAAGTGCACGATCAGCCGGGCGGACACCACCCGGGACGCGCGGTTGGCCAGCTCCGAACCCTTCTGGTACCACCGGGTGACGAAGCCGATGGGAATGGCGGCGACCAGGATGATCAAGCCGCTCTTCCAGTCCAGTCCCACGATGCTGATGGCGGTGAAAACCATGAACATCACCCCCGAGGTCAGCTGGGTGACGCCATTGTCCAGCAGCTCCCGCAGCGCCTCCAGATCAGAGGTCTGCCGGGAGATGATCCGGCCGGAGGTGTAGGTTTCGTGGAACTCCAGACTCAGCCGCTGGGTGTGCCGGAAAACCCGCATGCGCAGGGCCAGCAGCATGGCCTGGCTCAGCCGGGCAATGACGTAGGTGTAGGCGGCCAACAGCGATCCGCCGGCGATCGCGATCGCCGCATAGGCGGCGCCAACCAGCACCAGCGGGCCGGCGTCGCCGTCGGTGAGCGCCGGCAGGGCGTTGTTGATGCCGAAGGCCACCAGCACCGGACCGGCCGCGCGGGCGGCATTGCTGACCACCACCAGCACAACGGACAGCGCGAACAACCGGCGGTGCGGCGAGACCAGCTCGCCCAGCAGGCGCAGCGACCGCCGGCGCACCGCCCGGCGGTCGGCCTTGTCCAGGTTGATGTTGTCTTCGCCGGTCACACCGGTCATGGAACTCATCGGGATTCCTCAGCATCCAGGACGTCTTCGACGGAGGGCTCGGCCGCCAGCGAGGCGATCACATAGCGGTAATGTCCGTTGCTCCGCAGCAACTCGGAGTGGGTGCCGACGGCGGCGATGCGCCCGTCCTGCAGCAACGCCACGCGGTCCGCCAACGCTACCGTCGAAGGCCGGTGGGCCACGATCAAGGTTGTTGTACCCTGCAGTTCTTGGCGCAGCCGCTGCGTCACCGCTTCTTCGGTCCGAACGTCCAGGGCGGAGAGCGGGTCATCCAGCACCAGCACGGCCGGCCGGGCCGCGATCGCCCGGGCCAGGGCGATCCGCTGGCGCTGCCCGCCGGAGAGGCTCAGTCCTTCCTCACCGATCTTCGTATCCACGCCCTGCGGCAGATCGTGAGCGAACTGCGCCTGTGCCACCCCCAGCACGCGGGCCAGCAGAACCTCCGGGTTTTCGCCGTCGGGCCGGGCGCCCAGCAGCACATTCTCCCGAACCGAGGTGGAGAACAGGGTGGAGTCTTCGAAGGCCACCGACACCTGGCTGCGCAGTTCCGTGAGGGGAAAGCGGCGGATGTCCGTATTGTCCAGCAGCACAGCGCCGCCGGAAACGTCATACAGCCGGGGGATCAGTTGGAGCAACGTGCTCTTGCCCGAGCCGGTTATGCCCACCAGGGCCATGGTTTCGCCGGCGCGCACATGTAGGTCCACGCCGTCCAGGACCGGTGCCGTGCCCGGCGCGGCATCCGGATACCGGAAGACGACGTCGGCCAGGCGCAGGTCCCCGCGAACGGAGCTCACCGGCTCGGGGTCCTCCGGATCCGTGATCGTGTTTTCCGTGTCCATCACATCGAAGTGCCGGTCCAACGCCGTCTTGGCCGTCAGCGTCATGCCCATCAGGGACCCGATGGCTTCCACCGGCCCGGTCACCACGGCGGCGGTGGCAAAGAACGCGACCAACTCGCCCACCGTCATGTGTCCGCCGGCGACTTGGGCGATGCCGATGACCAGGGCAGCGCCCAGCACCAGGTCCGGCAGCGAAACCACAGTGGCCAGAAACTTGGACAGCGTGCGGGCCTTGGCCAGTTCGGTCTGGCGCAGTTCTTCGGCCTGCCCGTGAAAGTTGTCCAGCGCGTACTTACCCCGGCCGAAGGCCTTGAGCACGCGGATGCCGTGCACGGATTCCTCCACGGTGGTGGCCAGGTCTCCGGCCTGGTCCTGGCTGAGCCGGGAGGAGGCGCCGAAAGCCGTCCGGAAGCGGAACCCCTGCCAGATAAGCGGCACGGCAGCGACCAGGAAGATCAATCCCAGCAATTGGTTCAGCGCGAACATCAGCACCAAGCCCACGATCACCGTGACAAAGGAGACGACCAGCATCAGCGATCCGAACGCCAGCCAGCGCCGGATCAGGCCCAGGTCGGCCATCGCCCGGGACAGCAGTTGGCCCGATCCCCACCGGTCGTGGAAGGCGGCCGGTAAGTGCTGCACATGCTTGTATAGACGGATGCGCATGCCCATCTCCACGTCCGTGGCCGGCGCGAGCGCGAAAACCCGCCGCAGGTACACCAGGCCCGCTTCGGCCAGACCAAGGATGGCAATGACGACGGCGGGGCCCCACACTTCGGAGGGGCGGCCTCCGGTGTGGATGGTATCGACCAGCCCGCGGAGCACCTGCGGAATGGCCAACGCCACGAGGCTGGCACCAAGGGCGCTGAAGAACCCCATGATCAGCCGCGGCAGGATGGGCCGTACATAGTCGTTGAGCCTGGCGATGGTGCGCCAGAGGGACAGCTCAGTCATTCGTTGATTCATCGCCGTGGGTCTCGTAACGGGGGGCGTGCCTTGTGTACCGCAGCAACCATCCTAACGAGCGGCGGGAAACGCCGGTCCCGTGCAGTGCCCTCAGGGACGCACACGTTCAGCAGGCCTCGCTTGCTAGTCTTGGCGAAACCGTTTACCCGGGCGAAGCGCATGGACCTGACGGAAGTCGTCAACGGTATCCAAACAATGCTGTGGCAGTCGCTGCTATTCCCGGTGCTGCGGGTGGTCGCGGTCTGGCTCTTGGTGCTGCGGAAGCGCGCTGGCAGGCGGGGGAGCCCCGGTGCATTCGCGCGCTCCACGTTTACGGGCTGGCTACCTGGCGGGCTGCACGCACGGAGGCGGCATCCTTTGATTAGCGTCCTGCGCCACGCAAGCAGCAGCAGTGCATGTTCAGCCGAGCCGCAGCCCGGCTGACGGGAGCTCACCGGCGGATGGACCAGGCGTCAGCGTCAGCAACACGGCCTCCGGTCGGCAGGCGAACCGGATCGGAGCCAGCCGGGACGTTCCCAGCCCTGCCGAGACGTTTAGAGGCACGCTGCGTCCTTGGTGCTCCCAGTGCGTCAACCCGCGGGCGCGCCAGGTTGGTAGATCGCAGTTGGTGATCAAGGCCCCGTAGCCGGGGATGCAGACTTGGCCTCCGTGCGTATGTCCAGCCAGAATCAGATCCGCGTCGCCGTCCGTGAAGCGGTCCAGCACGCGCTGGTAGGGCGCGTGGGCCACGGCGATGCGTAGATGGGCGGCACTGTCTCCCGAGGTGGACCCGACGGGGAAACCCACATAACGGTCCCGCTGCAAGTGCGGATCATCCACGCCGGAGAAGTCCAACCGAATCCGGCCGACCACTAGCGACTGGTTCCGATTGGTCAAATCAACCCAGCCGGCAGTGCCGAAAGCAGCGTGCATCTCACGCCACGGCAGCTCTCGTGAACTGAGGTCCTTAGGCTGTTTCGAGGGTCCGGTGAGGTAGGAGAACGGGTTTTTCAGCACCGGAGCGTAGTAGTCGTTGGAACCCGGAACGAAAACACCTGGCACCTCCATCAGCGGAGCCAGCGCGTCCAACAGTGGTTTCACGGCTTTACGGTGGCTGAGGTTGTCGCCGGTGTTAACCACCAGATCAGGTTCCAACGCGATCAGTCGCGGCAGCCACTTCTGCTTGAGCAACTGCCCGGGGGCCATGTGGATGTCGGACAGGTGCAGGATCTTCAGCGACGCGTGGCCGGCAGGCAGGATGGGCAGCGTTTCTTCGCGCAGTCCGAAGAGGTTCCGCTCAATGAGTGAGCCGTAAACGAGCGCGGCCCCGCCCGCGGCAGCAGCTCCAAGAGCCAGCTTGCCTGCGGTGCGGAGCCGTTCCCGCAGCGCTTCAGTGTCCACGGTCAGTCATCGTTCTCGTTGCGGTTTCCATTGCCGCCTCCGTTGCCGTTGCCCCTGGAGTCGTTGCCGTTGCCGTTGTCGGAATCGCCGGAGTCACTGCCGCCGTCGCTATTGCCGGAATCCGAGCTCTTCTTTTGTTCGGTTTCAACCTTCTTAGGCTGCGGCGGATAGAGCATGTTGCCAGGTGCGGCCCCGAAGCTACCGGTCTTGTATAGCCCCGCGACCTTCTCCATGTAATCGGTCCACTGGCCGCCGGCGATGGTCGCGCCGTCAACATAGCTGCGGGTCACGCCGTTAATCGGGATGTTGTTAATCGACTTGTAAGCGTGCGGGTTGCCCACCCAGGAAGCAGTGGAGATGCCCTTGGTGTAACCAACGGTCCAGGTGTACTCGGACTTGTCCGTGGTACCGGTCTTGGCAGCGGCGGGAACGCCGATCGGGTGGATCCCGCCGAGCCGGAGGTTGACCAGATTTTCCAGCGGGACGCTGACGGCGGCGGCCACCTCTTCGGAGATGGCCCGCTCACAGGACTTCTTCGGGACCTTGTATTTGTTGCCTGCGGCGTCCGTGACGGAGGTCAGCGCGATGGGCTTGCAGTACACACCGCCGTTGGCGAAGGCCGCAAACGAGGCAGCCATCGTCATCGGCGAAACGTTGGTCGTGCCGATGATGAACGACGGGTGCTCGATGCTGATGGGCTCTTTATCAGTCGCGGTGCGTACCCCAAGCCGGGTCGCCGCGTCCTGGATGTCGCACAGGTCCAACTGCGCTGCCATCGCGGCAGTGGCCGAGTTGATCGACCAGGTCAGACCCTGGCTGGCGGTCATGGTGCGCTCATAGCCGGGCAGGGCGTTTTGGAAGTCCCACTCACTGAACCAGGCGTCCGGCGGCAGGCAGCTGGCCTGCCAGTTGTACTGAGCGGGGTACATGGTGCGGCGCGCATCCACCGGTGCGTTGAGCGCCCTGCCGGATTCCAGCCAGGCGACGGTGGTGTAGGGCTTCATCGTGGAGCCGGGCTGCCAGCCGTTGCCGCCGCCCATGTCGGCGTCGACGTTGTAGTTCAGTTCCGTGTTCGCGGCCCCGTCTTCCGGGCTGTATTTGGTGTTCTGGGCCATCATCAGGATCTTGCCGGTGCCTGGCTCAATCGAAACCATGGAGGAGCCCACTCCGGACTTATCGCCCTTCGGGACTTCCTGCTCGATCTGCTTCTGGCCTTCCTTCTGGAGGCGGGAATCGAGCGTGGTCTTGATGGTCAGTCCGCCGCGGGCCAGCAGCTTGGCGCGTTCGGTGGAGTCCGCGCCGAACGCGTCCGACTTCATGATCGCGTGCTGGACGTAGCTGCAGAAGTAATCGGCGAAGTTGGCCGCCACGCAGCCGGAACGGACAGGCTTGAGGTTGAGGTCCAAGTCGCTGGCGACGGCTTCCTCGTATTCCGCCTTGGTGATCTTGCCCGCGCTGAGCATGGCCGCCAGCACGGTGTTGCGCCGCTCGATCGTGGCCTCCGGGTTGTTCACCGGGTTGAAGTAGTTGGGCGACTGCACCATCCCGGCCAGCATGGCCGACTGCGGAATGGTCAGCTTTGCGGCGGAAACGCCGAAGAACGTCTTGGCAGCAGCTTCAATCCCGTACACCTGCCCGCTGAACAAGACAATGTTCAGGTAGCCCTGCAGGATCTCTTCCTTGCTGAATTCTTTTTCGACGGCGATGGCCAGCTTCGCCTCGCGGAGCTTGTCGCCGATGTCTTTGGTGCCGCTGATGGTCAGCTCTTCGGCGCCCTTGCCTGCAGACGCGCCGGCGTCGATCAGCACGTTGTTTACGTACTGCATGGTCAGCGTGGACGCTCCCTGCAGGTCGCCGCCCGCCAAGTTCGTCACTGCTGCACGCATGATGCCCTGCGGGTCCACGCCGTTGTGCTCGTAGAAGCGCACGTCCTCGATGGAGATGATGGCGTCCTGCATGTGCTGGGAAACCTTGTCCAGGCTGACGGGGACACGGTTTTCGGCGTAGAACGTAGCGATCAGCTTGCCGTCGGCGGAGAGGATCCGCGATGGCTGGGACAGCGGCTGGGTCTGCAGCTCGTCCGGCAGCTGGTCGAAGTACTCGATCGAGGAGGTTGCTCCGACACCGGCTACGGCAGCGGCCGGGACCAGCAGGCCTGCTGCCAGCACGCCACAGAGCGCACTGATACCCAGGAAGCCAACTATCTTGCCGAGGGTGGTCGCAGTGTCGAAGAAGGGGGATTTGCGAGCGGCCATGGGGTCCACTTTACAAGCAAGCGCTAGGCTTTCAGTCATGACCAAATGGGAATACGCGACAATTCCGCTCATCATCCACGCTACCAAGCAGATTCTTGATCAATGGGGCGAGGACGGCTGGGAGCTGGTGCAGGTGATCCCGGGCCCGAACGGGACCAACCCGGTCGCTTACTTGAAGAGGGAGAAACAGTAGCCATGAGCGAAACGACCGAAGCCCGGAAGTCCGCCGTCGAAGAGCGGCTCGCCGGACTGGGCCTGTCCGTGCCGGAGGTCGCAGCCCCGGTGGCCGCCTACGTACCGGCCGTTGTCACGGGAAACTACGTCTACACCTCCGGTCAGCTGCCCTTTGTTAAGGGCGAACTGCAGGCCGTGGGCAAGGTGGGCGACGGCGCCGGCCAGGTCAGCGCCGATGAGGCCAAGAAGCTGGCCGCGACGGCCGCGGTGAACGCGCTGGCAGCGGTCAAGAGCGTCATCGGCGACTTGGACCGGATCACCCGGATCGTCAAAGTCGTCGGTTTCGTTGCCTCCGATCCCGCTTTCACCGGCCAGCCGGGCGTGATCAATGGCGCATCCGAACTGCTGGGACAAGTTCTCGGCGACGCCGGCGCCCACGCGCGCTCCGCCGTCGGCGTGGCAGTGCTGCCGATGGATTCGCCGGTTGAGGTAGAACTGATTGCCGAATTCAGCTAGTCCGCTCCGAGAGGAGCAACGGCTTTTCCCGGTGGCTCCGGACCAGCTGGGCGCGGCCCATAGCTGGTTCGAGCATGGGGAACGCACACCGCGGAAGCCGCGCCTGGCGTCCTCCGTGGTGCTGGTCCGGGACGGCCCGGCCGGCACCGAAACCTACCTCGGCTACCGGTCGGGTTCCTCTCCGCTGGGCACCGTGGCGTTTCCCGGCGGCAGCCTGGATGATGCCGACGGCGAGCCCGTTACCTGGTTCGGCCCGTCGCCGGCCAAATGGGCCGAGACCATGGGGATCAACGACCATCGCGTCGCCCAGGCCCATGTGGTGGCCGCCATCCGCGAACTGTTCGAGGAAACCGGCGTGCTGCTGGCCGGCCCGGACGAGTCCAGCCTGCCGGAATCCACCTCCGGCGCCGACTGGATGCGCACCCGCGAGGCGGTGGCCGGTCAGGAAAAGACCTTCGCCGAGGCCCTCGCCCGACGCGGGCTGGGCGTGCGTACTGATCTGCTCAAGCCGCTGTCCAACTGGTTGAGCCCGGACTTCGCCCACCGCCGCTTCGACACCCGCTACTTCGCTGCCGCCCAGCCGGCCAACCAGCCGCCGTCCCTGCTGGAAAGCAAGGGCGTGTGGGCGGCCTGGCTGCCGGCCCAGGAACTGCTGGCAGGGCGGGACACCACCGCGTTGGGCGATTTGGTGGGCCAGCCCGACACGCGGGGACTCACCTTCAGCGAGGTGACGTCGCCGGCGGTCGAGGTCATCGTGGAGAAGATCGCGTCGGCCCGCGGCTGCATTGCCTACCTCTCACACAAGCGCCCGCAGCGGAGTTACCACCCGGAACTGGTGCTGGTGAATGGGGTCCCGATGCTGCAGGTTGCGGCCAGCGCCGCTGCCGAAGGCGGAGCCGTTCAGCGCGGCCGCTGAGCGCGCACTGTCCGACACCAGCGCCCGGCTGTTTCCCCAGCCGAAGGCTGCCAGTCCCGTTCCAGCCAGCCCGGACGGCATCATCAAAGCAACCAGTACGACGACGGCGGGGGCCCACCTTAAGGTGAGCCCCCGCCGTCGTACTTCTCAGCGGAGAATTAGCGAGAACGCTGGCGCAGACGCTGGATGTCCAAGATGACCACGGCGCGTGCTTCCAGCCGCAGCCAGCCGCGCTGGACGAACTCGGCCAGGGCCTTGTTCACGGTTTCGCGCGAGGCGCCCACGAGCTGGGCCAACTCTTCCTGGGTCAGCTCGTGCGCCACGAGGATGCCATCCGTGGCCGGGCGGCCGAAGCGGTCGGCCAGATCCAGCAGCGCCTTGGCCACACGGCCCGGAACGTCGGAGAAGACCAAGTCGGCCAGCGAGTCGTTGGTGCGGCGGAGACGGCGGGCCAGGGCCTGCAGCAGTTGTGCCGACACCTCGGGACGGGTCTCCAGCAAGCCGCGCAGGTTCTCGTTCTTCAGCCCGGCCAGGCGGGTTTCGGAAACAGCCGTAGCCGAGGTGCTGCGCGGGCTCGGGTCGAACAGTGCCATTTCGCCGAAGAGCTCGCCCGGGCCGAGGATGGCCACCAGGTTTTCGCGGCCGTCGGAGGCAGTGCGGCCGAGCTTGATCTTGCCGGAGACGATGAAATAGAGCTGGTCGCCTTGGTCACCTTCGCGGAACACCGAAGCGCCGCGCGAGAGATCGACCTCGGTCAACTCGTCGGTCAGCGCTGCAAACACGTCGTCGTCAAGGGTTGCAAAAAGAGGTGCGCGGCGAAGGATCTCTACGTCCATGAATTCTCCAATGTAGTACTGTTCGGCGTGATCAGGCTGCTCTCCCGTGGGGGCACTGGCTTCCATTTTGCCGTATGTAAAACGGTTGTGACATCTTCCACAAGGCTTTTCGCTCCCAGTGGACGGGAAAACCGGCGGCATCGCGGGCCGCGCAGCGTGTACCGGAGTGGACAACGGCCGGGCTGCCTGAATAATTCCCACAGGTTGACGGCTTAGACTATTGCACATCCGACCGCTACGGAGAATGTGTGATTTTCGGCCTGACCATCTTGGACATCGTCCTCCTGCTTATCCTCCTGTCCTATCTGGTGTCGGGCCTGCGCAAGGGGTTCGTGGTCACGCTCGGCGGCATTGTTGGCATCATCGCCGGTGGGGTGGCGGCGTTCTTCGCGATCCCGCTGGTCAGCCAGTGGGTGCCGGACAGTGCGTGGCGGCTCACCGCAACTATTGCCGTGGCGGTGTTGTTGGTGGTGCTGGGACACGCCCTCGGATCGGGGATCGGCGCCAGCATCCGGCGGCGGATGGACTTCCCGCCGCTGCGGCCGGTGGATCGCTTGCTGGGCGGCGCCATGAACCTGGCCGTGACCGCGTTGGTGATCTCCATGCTGGCGTTCAGCCTGGGCACCATGGGAGTGCCGTTTATTTCCCAGCAGATTGCCTCGTCCAAGGTGATCGCGTCCATCGAGCACCTGACCCCGAATCCGGTGAAGGCCTGGGCCGCCCAGGTGCGTTCCGTCGTGGTGGCAGACGGCATCCCACTGGTGCTCGATCCGCAGGCGCCGCAGAAATCGGCGCAGGTTCCCGACGCCAGCACGGACACCCCGGCGCTGAACCAGGCGGCGGCATCGGTGCTGCGGATCGCCGGCACGGCCTTCCAATGCGGACAAAACCAGACGGGTTCGGGCTTTGCCGTGGCACCGGACCGGGTGATGACCAACGCGCACGTCGTGGCCGGCGTCAACGAACCGGTGGTGGAGATCCCGGACGGACGGGTGCTGCCCGGCCGGGTGGTGTTCTTCGACCCGGTCCGCGACCTCGCCGTCATCGCCGTGGACGGTTTGAACGTCCGGCCGCTGCCTCTGGGTGGCGAACTGTCCGAAGGTGACTTCGCGGCGTTCCAGGGCTACCCGTCCGGTGGCCCGTTCCAGAGCAATCCGGCCACCGTCCAAGGCCGTTCGCAGGTGCTGGTCCAGAACATTTACGGCGCCGACCCGTCCTCGCTTCAGGTGTACACCTTGGCCGCAGACGTGAAGCAAGGCAACTCGGGCGGACCGCTGCTGGACGCCGACGGCAGGGTTGCCGGCGTGGTGTTCGCAAAGTCCACCCAGAACGTGCCGGTGGGTTATGCGCTGACGCTGGCAGAGGTCCAGCCGGTGGTGGACGCGGCACGTGGCTACCAAGAGACCATCTCCGCCGGCCAGTGCGTGACCCGCTAGGGTTGCCGGGCTAGAGCACTTCGGCGAGGTATTCGACCGCCAGCCGGTAGCCTGCAATGCCCGCACCCGCGATCACCGCGTCCGCCACACCGGAAATGTAGGAGTGGTGGCGGAACTGCTCGCGCTTGTGGATGTTGGTGATGTGCACTTCGACCACCGGCAGCGCCACGCCGGAGAGCGCGTCGCGGAGCGCCACGGAAGTGTGGCTGTAGCCGCCAGGATTGATGATGATGGCGTCGGCAGTGTCCCGGGCGGCGTGGACCGCGTCGATCAGCGCCCCTTCGTGGTTGGACTGAACGCACTCGACGCTCCAGCCGTGCGCCGTTGCGGCCTCGGCGGCCAACGTCTCCACATCAGCCAGTGTGGCAGTGCCGTACACCTCGGGCTCACGCGTGCCGAGCAGGTTCAGGTTCGGGCCGTTCAGTACCAGTAGGCGGCGGGATCCGGGAGTGTCTGCAGTCATGCCCTTACTATGCCTCAATCGCGCCGCCGGCGAGATCTCCTGTTACGCGTGGTCCGGCCGGTCCCCAGTGGCAGCGCGCCGGAGCTTTCCCGCCGGCGCAGCCCGGGCTGCCACGTGGCGCAGGCGCGGAGCTTTCCCGTGGCACAGGCGCGGAGCCTTCCCGCTGGCGCAAGCCAGGGGCTGCCCGCCGACATGGTCAGCGGGCAACCCCCGGTTTGCGGTCGGGCTGAGCGTCAGCCCTTCAGCGAAGCGGCAATCTGCTGCATGACAGTGTTGTCAGCCAGAGTGGTGGCGTCGCCGACTTCGCGTCCTTCGGCGACGTCCTTGAGCAGCCTGCGCATGATTTTGCCGGAGCGGGTCTTGGGCAGTTCCGGCACCACCAGGATGGTGCGCGGCTTGGCGATCGGGCCGATCTCCTTGCCCACATGGTTGCGCAGCGTGGCGACGATGTCCGGATCTTCAGCCGCGCCTCCTCTCAGGATGACGAACGCAACGACGGCTTCACCGGTGGTTTCGTCCTTCGCTCCGACGACGGCGGCTTCGGCGACCGCGGGATGCGAGACGAGGGCGGATTCGATCTCGGTGGTGGAGAGCCGGTGGCCGGAAACGTTCATCACGTCGTCCACCCGGCCGAGCAGCCAGATGTCGCCGTCGTCGTCCTTTTTGGCGCCGTCGCCGGCGAAGTACATGTTCTCGAACCGGGACCAGTAGGTTTCCTTGAACCGCTCCGGATCGCCCCAGATGCCGCGCAGCATGGCCGGCCAAGGCTCGCGGATCACCAGGTAGCCGCCGTGCCCGTCGGGGACGGACTCGCCGAGTTCGTCCACCACGTCCACCGCGATGCCTGGCACCGCGACCTGCGCGGAGCCGGGTTTGGTGGCGGTAATGCCGGGCAGCGGGGCGATCATGTGCGCGCCGGTTTCGGTCTGCCACCAGGTGTCCACAATTGGGGCCTTGTCGCCGCCGATGACGCGCCGGTACCACATCCAGGCTTCGGGGTTGATGGGCTCACCGACGGAACCGAGCACTCGGATAGAGGACAGGTCGAACTTGGCGGGGATGTCTTCGCCCCACTTCATCATGGTGCGGATCGCGGTCGGCGCGGTGTAGAGGATGGAGACCTTGTACTTCTCCACAATCTCCCACCAGCGGCCCTGGTGCGGGGAATCGGGCGTGCCTTCGTACATGACCTGGGTGGCGCCGTTGATCAACGGCGCGTAGGTGACGTAGGAGTGGCCGGTGACCCAGCCGATGTCCGCGGTGCACCAGAACACGTCGGTTTCCGGTTTCAGGTCGAAGACCACTTTGTGCGTGTAGGCGCACTGGGTGAGGTAGCCGCCGGTGGTGTGCAGGATGCCCTTGGGCTTACCGGTGGTGCCGGAGGTGTAAAGGATGAACAGCGGGTGCTCGGCATCGTGCGGTACCGGGGTGTGCTCCGCGGAGGCAGTCTCCACGGTGTCCGCCCACCACTGGTCGCGGTCCTCGTGCCAGTCCACGGGTTCGCCGTTGCGCTTGACCACCACCACGTTGGTGACAGTGTGGCCGGGGGCGGAGAGCGCCTCGTCGACGGCAGGTTTGAGCGGGGACGGCTTACCGCGGCGCCAAGTGCCGTCGGCGGTTACCACCAGCTTCGCTTCGGCGTCGTCGATCCGGGAGCGCAGCGCGTCGGCGGAGAAGCCGCCGAACACCACCGAGTGCACCGCGCCGATCCGGGCGCAGGCCAGCATGGTGATCACCGCTTCCGGGATCATCGGCAGGTAGACGGCGACCCGGTCGCCCTTGGCCACACCGAGGGATTCGAACGCGTTGGCAGCCTTCTTCACTTCCTCGGTCAGCTGCGCGTACGTGTAGCTGCGGGTGTCGCCGGGCTCGCCCTCGAAATGGATCGCCACCCGGTCGCCCAGGCCGTTCTCCACGTGCCGGTCCAAGGCGTTGTAGGCAGCGTTCAGTTCACCGCCGACGAACCACTTCGCGAACGGTGCCTCGGACCAGTCCAAGGCCTGGCTGAAGTCCTTGTCCCAAGACAGCACCTCGCGGGCCTGCTGGGCCCAGAAAGCCGGACGGTCCGCCTCGGCTTCCGCGTAAACACCCGGCTTGGCCACCGCTGCCGCGGCGAATTCAGCGCTTGGCGCAAACTTGCGGTTTTCCTGGAGCAGGTTTTCCAAAGCATCGCCGGCGGCGGTGGAAGTCTGCGTTCCGTTGGCTTCAGACATAAGAAGGCCCCTTCGTTTTGCTGCGGTCGTTGCATGCTCCGGCTTCCGTCAGCCGGGCGCATCTGCTGCTTTTCAGCCTAATCCTTTGTGCGCCTTCCGCAGTGTCGACCGTCACAATGCGGGATGCAAAAGGTCTTGAATCTGCGCTGAACGGCACATGCAAGTGCGTTCGACGGCGATGGTCCGGCTAGTGAAGGGTAGGTTCCTTGACTACGCTGAGACCAGCGCCAGAACGTTGCACAGTGGGCTTAGCCCGCTCTGCAGCCGCAACGACCCGGAGGATCGACGATGTCACAGAGCTCCCAGACCCACGCCACGGCAGGAACAGCGGTGGCCGGCCCATTCACCGTGCGAGACCTGGTGGTGGGCGCCGGCGTCGTTCTGCTGTTTCTCTCCTCGGTGTTGCCTCTTGAGGTCCTCCGGGGCATTGGTGTGAACCTGTGGAATTCGGCCGGACTGTTCCAGCTGGCGCTGGGCATCCTGCTGCCCGCAGTCGTGCTGGTGCTCTTCGTGGTGCGCCGACTGGCCCCGCAGACACCGCTCCGGATCGGTTCTTTGTCCGTTGATCAATTCGCCTCTGTGGTGGCATCGCTGGCCTTGGCCTTCTACTTTTTGACCATCGTCACCGTCTATAGCGTCAGCGGAATCATTGGATTCATCGGTGCCCTGGTGCTCTTCGCCGGGACCGTCTGCGCACGCTGGATCCCGCAGCTGGCCGTGGATTTTGCGGGCCGTCCCGAGACACCCGCCCACCCAGTGGCGCGGGACGCCATCCCGGCAGCCCCCAAGCCGAAGGCACCAAAGCCTGCCGCTCAGGGTGCCGGCGCAGCTGCCGGTGCACCGGCCGGGTACGGGATGGAAAGTGGACTGCCTGCTACCCACGACCAAAGGGTTTCCGCCGGGGCAACCGGTGCCTATCGGGCCACAGCTCCGGCCGCGGCCGGCTGGAACCAGAACAGCGCTGCACAGCCGTCCACCGGCCAGTTCGCCGCGCCCGCCGGCAACGGAGCAGCCGGGGTTGCGGGTGCCGCCGCAGCTGCCCACGCAACGCAAGAGACAGCCACTGGTACCTCGACGCACACCAAGGGAAGGGAAACCGCCGCCAGCCCGGCCGGCGTCCAGCAGGCCACGGAACTCGCAGCCGACGACTCAGTCGCGCCGGGTGCCGCAGACGGGGAGGCTGTGGGGATCCCGGTCACTGACGACTCGAGCGGCACGGCAACAACGCGGGCCGCTGCCCACGCTGCAGGCGGCGTCGCCCGCGACGTGGGGTACTCCGCCAAAACGGTGCTGGGAAGCCCCAACCAGACCGGCGACGGTCAGCAGATCCCGGAGACTTCCGGAGCCGGCACCGCCGAACCGCAGGACCGCGGCAACGGCGCGACACCGGTCCGCAGCGCTGATGCGCAGGCCGGGACAGCTGTCCCTACCGGAGGGGCGGTGGGCGGGGCCGCCGCAGAACCCAGCGCAGCCGGAACCGGCGCGACTGCCGCCACCGAGCCGAGCGCGGCCCGAACCGGCGCTGCTGCCGCCACCGAGCCGGGTGAGGCCCGGACCGGCGCTGCTGCCGCCACCGAGCCGGGTGAGGCCCGAACCGGCGCGACTCGTGCTGACGCCGTCCCGGAAACGGCGACCGCGGCGATGCCGTCCGTCGCAGCGAAGGGCGCTGACCGCCCCGCCGACGCTGCCTCGGCATCGTCTCCGATCAGCGCCACGCGTGAACACTACGAGGAAGCCGAGGAGGAGTACGAAGCCTTCTGGTTCGCCGTCGGACGGACCCGCCCGGTCTTGGACGAGAGCACCGGGCAGGTCATGTTCACCGTCGAGCCGGGATCATGGATCCTGGCGCTGCAGGACCGGGGGGATGAATTCCTGGTACAGCACACGGACGGCCGGGTGGGCGTCTTGAGGGACCTGACTAACATTGAGCGTGCCTGACCGGGCGCCGGCCACCCGCCGGCGCAAGACTGAAGAATCCCTGCTTGCACGCAAACGCCGGGCACGGCGGATTAACAAAGAGCTCGCCGAACACTACCCCTATGCGGTGGCAGAGCTAGATTTCCGCAACCCCTTCGAGCTGCTGGTGGCGACCATCCTGTCTGCGCAGACCACCGATGTCCGGGTCAACATGACCACGCCGGCGCTCTTCGCTCGCTACCCGGATGCCCGCGCGCTCGCCGAGGCAGATGAGACGGAACTGCAGGAGTTGATCAAGCCCACCGGATTCTTCCGTGCCAAGAGCCAGAGCTTGCTCAAGATGGCCGGCCAGATCGTCGATGAATTCGATGGCGAGGTCCCGGGAAAGCTGGATGACCTGGTCAAGCTCGCCGGCGTCGGACGCAAGACCGCCAACGTGGTGTTGGGCAATGCCTTCGGCATCCCGGGGATCACGGTGGACACGCATTTCCTCAGGTTGTCGCGTCGCTTCGGCTGGACGGATTCCACCGACGCCGTCAAGGTGGAATTCGACGTGGCGGAGCTGTTCGAACCCAAGGACTGGACCATGCTCTCGCACCATGTGGTCTTTCACGGCCGCCGGGTGTGCCACGCCCGCAAGCCGGCCTGCGGCGCCTGCCCAGTGGCCCAATGGTGCCCTTCCTATGGCGAAGGGGAAGTTGATCCAGAGAAAGCCCGGAAACTGCTGAAGTATGAACTGGCGCCCGGCCGTGAAGAACTCTTGGCCCGGATGATGGCCGGTGAGACCCGCCAGGAGCTTCGCGCCGCCGGTTTCCCGCTGGGAGCCTGACAGTGAGCGCCAAGAAGGATCTGCAGCGGCTCATGGAGCTGCCGATGGAACAGCGGCTCTCGGTCCGTGAACGCGAGCGGTGGTACAACGCCGCCTTGGACGCGGAAACGGTCCGGCCGGCAGCGGTGCTCCTGCTCTTTGGCGCATTGGACGACGCGCCTGCCCACTTTCACGACTCCGCCGTACCGGACGACCTTGACGTGCTCTTCGTGGAGCGCGCCGCCAACCTCAGCTCGCATCCAGGCCAGGTGGCCTTTCCGGGTGGCGGCATTGATCCCGACGATGACGGCCCTGTTGGCGCCGCAGTGCGCGAAGCGGTGGAGGAGACCGGGCTGGACGCCACCGGAGTTGAGGTTCTGGGGGTCCTGCCGGACATCCCGCTGTCGGTCAGCAACTTCTTAGTCACTCCTGTCGTGGCCTGGTGGGCTTCTCCCTCGCCGGTGGCCGTGGTGGATTTCGCCGAGTCCGCACAGGTTTTCCGGGTTCCGGTTGCGGACCTGCTTGACCCTGCCAACCGGCGCATGTCGGTGCTCCGGCGCGGCGGCCAGGTCTTCCGCAGCCCGGCGTTCCTGGTCCACGGAGTGGTGGTCTGGGGCTTTACAGCGATCCTGCTGAGCCATCTTTTTGACGACCTGGGCTGGACTTTGGAATGGGACACGTCCCGGGAGATCCCTGCCCCGATCGCTCCGCGCCCCGGAGACGACTGACGCTATCCCGCCTGCGTGGCTCAGGCGGGAGCGCGCGCGGCGGGGGATTAGACGCGCCCGGCGGGGACGGCCGGGTTGTACTGCCAACCGACGGCCGGAACGGGGCCGTTGGTTTGGCGGTGGCCTGGTGACCAGACGCCGGACTTGGCTCACGGTCTGTGCGCGGCGCCTGCGATGGCGCGGGTCCCGGGCGAGGCGACGGCAATAGAGCGGGTCCCGGGCGTGGTGCCGGGGACGGTGCGGGTCCCTGGCGTGGCGACGGCGATGGCGCCGGGGATAGATTATCCCGTGCGGGCGGCACGGCGTTACCGCCGCCGGTGCCCAGGACTTGCTTCAACCACGAGTCTTTCGTGGTTAGGGTCCACGCGCTATCGCCCCGTTGGGCCCAGTTGTAGGCCGTGAAGACGGAGAAAACGAACGGCACCATCTTGCCCGGCTTGGCAGTCACAGGATTCGCTATCGGCACCGGCGAGAGAAGCCGCGGCGCCAGCTGCGCGGTCAGCCGGCGTTGGGCGGTCTGGCCGGCAAGCTGCAGGAGCAGACTTTCCGGTCCGGCGGCCAGCACCCCGAGGAGGGAGTCTCCGTGGCGGCGCGACAAGGCCCGGGCCGCCGCCATGTTCTCGGAGGCAAGGACAATTTTTGCCCGGGTGGCGGCCCGTGCCATCCCTTGAACTGCGAAACCCGTGGAGGAAGCTGCGATCCCGCGAACGCGGTGTGACGCCGCGGCGATCCGTGCCATCGCTGCTGAACTCGTGCCGACCGCCCGCGCCGCTGCTGCCCCCAGCGCACCGACCACCGAACGGAAGATGGATGCAGCAGCAGCCAGCCGGGCAGCACCGGCGGCGCCGGAGATCCAGACCGTGAGCCCTGCGCTGACCGGTGCCAGCGCCAGGCTCACACCCAGAGTCAGGGCCACATCGCGGGTAAAGGCGGTGGCCTCTTCAACGAGTTGCTGGTGCGCCAGTTCCACCGCCCCGGCGTACTCGTTGCATTCCTGGGCGAGGGCGTCGCAACCGTCTGCCAGCACGGAAGCGCACGTCATTAGCTCACCGTGCGCGTCGTGCAGCAGCAGCACATCCGCCCCGCGAAGGCCTGACAGCGCACCCGTTGCCGCTCGCTCTGCGGCAGCCGCATGTTCTCTGGTCGCTCTGCCGATGTCCTGCCAGACGCCGGCTACGCCGCGCAGTGCGGAGGCACCGCCGGACGGCCACCGCACGCCGGCGGCGTCGGCGATCAGTTGCCCCAGTTCCGGAAGCAGCGGGAACTTGCCGCCAACGGCCGAAGCAGGCAGGGGGAGGCAGCGCTCGCCGTGCGGGGGCACGGGTTGTTCGAAGGCTGCGGCGGATCCCGCGGCTGCCTGTTCGGCAAACCGGTAGAGGGCCGCGGCGCACTGCGTGGCGCAGCGGAGCCGGCTGTAGGCGGCAGTCAGTCCTTCCAGCCCGCGCAGCAGCGCCGCGGCCTCCAGATCGTAGGCATGTCCCCACAACGAAGCATCGGCCTCCCAGCCAGACATCCCAGCGCCCACGCCCAACCGGCCGTTTGCCGCTGCCCGCACGTCCTCGTAGCCGGTGGCGGCCCTTCCCGCCGCCGCGGCGGCTTGCTCCAGGGCGGCAGTGTCGATGGCCAGCACTACCATCCGCATCCCTCCTCCAGCACCGCCGACCGGCGGCTGCCCACCATGGGAACGACGCTACGGCCGACAGCCGGAGCGGACCATGGCAAAGATGGGAATTGTGGATAACTCCACCCCGGAGGGCTGCGGAGGATCTACTTAGCGTCGGCGTAGGAATTGACGACGGCCACACTGACCGGGAACTCCACGGGGATCCGGCCGAAGACCAGCCGGGTGGCCGCGGCGGCCGACTCTTCGACCAGCCGCCGGGCAAGATCCGTCCGGTCCTCGTGGACATGCAGCATGACCTCGTCGTGCAGGAAGAACACCATGTCCCCTACAGAGGTGCCCTCGGCAGCGCAGGCGCGCAACCGGCGTCGTAATTCCGCCAACCAGCACAGCGCCCACTCCGCAGCGGTGGATTGCACCACGAAGTTGCGCGTGAAGCGGCCGCGGCTGCGAGCCAAGCCATCGGCCCGACGCTGCTCCTCCGCAGTGGTGGTCCGTTGGGCGGCCAGCCACCGGTCGGACGGCGGAGGGCAGCTGCGGCCCAGATAACTGCTCACCACTTGGCCCGCTTCGCCGGCCCGTGCCGCCCGCTCGACCACCGCGATGGCCTGCGGATAAGTGCGCGTGAGCTGAGGCATCAGCCGGCCGGCTTCACCGGTGGTGGCCCCGTACATGGCACCCAGCATGGCAATCTTCGCCTTGGCCCGGTCGCCACCGAAGCCCACGTCGGCAATACCCTGGTAGAGGTCTGTGCCCCGTCCTGCCGCTGCCAGGGCGGAGTCCTGTGCCAGTGCAGCCAGCACACGGGGTTCCAATTGGGCTGCGTCCGCGACGACGAGCTTGTGGCCGGGATCCGGACGGACGGCATCTCTGATCTGGCCGGGTATCTGCAGGGCGCCACCGCCGCGCGACGCCCAGCGCCCGGTGACGACGCCGCCCACAACGTACTCAGGCCTGAAGCGGCCGTCCCGAACCCAGGCATCGAGCCACGCCCAACCGTTGGCCGTGAACAGGCGGGAGAGTTTGCGGTACTGCAGCAGCGGTTCGATCGCAGGATGGGAATGTTCCTTCAACTCCCAGGAACTGGTGGTTTTGACCTCGATGCCGGCCCGGTGCAGGGCGCGAATGAGCTGCTGCTGGGAGTCGGGGTTGAAGCTTGGATTGGCCAGCTCCTTTCCGAGCTTGACGGCGAGCTCCTCCAGTTTCTCCGGCCGCTGGCCTTCCCCCGGCCGCGCACCCAACTGGGACGAGAGAATGTCGAGGTGGATTTCCTCGCTCCACGGCACGCCCAAGTGTTCCATTTCGGTGGCGATCAGGGCGCCGGCCGATTCGGCCGCCAGCAGTAGCTGCAGCCGGCCGCGCTGCGGCGAGGCAGCAACAGCGGCGAGCTGGTTCTGTAATTCGGCCACCAAGTCTTCCAAAGCAGTCCCTGTGGCCTGCGGTTCGTCGAAGAGCGTGTACTGGTCCGGGGACTGCGGCAGCGGCGGCAGGTGGCGGGGCAGTTCGTCGTCCTGATGCGCAACCGGCTCCTCCCGGAGCGCGCGGATGTATTCCGTGTCGGGAGCGTAGACGGACAGCGCCAGGATGCTGCGGACCAACGCCAGATCGTGGCTCCGGTCCACGCCCGCCTCGGCGGTGAGCAGCGGCAGATAAGCCTCGCGGGTGGATTCGAAAACCCAGCGGGGTGCCTCTGCGTCGAGGTTGCGGACCGTCTCAGCCAGTTTCCCGGCGGGCACGACGGCGGGTGGTCCGGCGGGTGCGCCGTGCGCGTCGGTGCGCTGCAGGTACGCTTCCGGTTCCGTCCCTGCGGGCACGGCAATGTTCCGCGCTGCCGACGCCAGGACGATGTACACGCCTCAATTCTCTCCTGACCTGTCCTCCACACCGGCGCGGCAGGCCGCCGCCGTACACATCCGCCGGCACTATGGGCCGGCAGCGGCCGGACCCACGGGACGATCGGATCATGCCAAGACACCAAACGGTCAAGGAACGTGCGCCTTGGAGACCGGCGGAAGCGAGCGACGTTGTGCTCCTCGGCGGCACTGACCGGCTGCGCGATGAAGTCGCCCGGATTGCTGCGGCGGCAGGGCTGGCACTCCGCCCCGACGGCCCGACGGGAGCGCCCGTGGCCTCGGCCGGAGCTGCCCCGGTGCTGTTGGGAACCGGGTACGCCCGGGTGCCGCGGTCCACCGCGGAGATCATCGTGGTCGGCTTTTCCGATGAGGCGCCGGCTCTCTGGGACTTGGCGGCTTCGACGGCTGCCGGCCGGGTGGCCGTGCTGCCCGACGGGGCGGCGTGGCTGGCTGAATACTTGAGCCGGACCTGGCGGCGTGAGACTGCGGGAAAGGTGGTTGCCGTGCACGGCGCCAGTGGCGGAGTGGGGACTTCGGCGCTGGCCGGGTGGCTGGCCGGCGCGGCATCGCGTGCTGGAACAGCCACGGTGCTGGTGGATGGTGACCCGTTGGGCGGAGGGCTTTCGTCGGCCCTAGGCGCCGCCGACGTCCCGGGGCTGGTTTGGCCTGATCTGACCGAAGCGCAGGGAACGGTGAACCCGGTGCAGCTGGCGGCATCGCTGCCGGCCATAGCCGGCTTCTCCCTGCTGTCCTGGCCCGGGGCGGGGGAAGCAATCCTGCCGGAGATGCCGGCGGACGACGCGGCGGCTGCGGTCATGTCAGCTGCCGCCGGCGCTTTTGGTTTGGTGCTGGTCGACGCCGGACGGCTGGGGACCGCTCCCGGCGTCGGGCTGCTGGCGGACGACGTCGTCCTGTTGACCAGGGCAGATGGCCGCTTCCGCCGGGCCGCGGTGGCTGCGGCGGCCGCTGCAGCCGACAGCGGTGCCAACGTAAGCGTGGTGGTTAGAGGGCCGCTGCCTGCCAGCACGGACGAGCAGCTGATCGCCGAGGGGCTGGGCGTGCCGCTGGCCGGGTATCTGCCGCATCTACGGGCGGTTCCGGCCGCCCAGCGCGACGGCAGGCTGCTGGAGCTGGGGTCGAACCGGCGGATCCGCTCGCTATGTGCCGGCGTGCTGGACCGGCTGGATGACGGAGCTCCTCCGGGGAGACTGCCGTGACTGGCGCTGGCCGGGGGCGCCGGGCTGCGCCGGCGGAGGCCCGCGGAATCAGCGTGGCGCCCTTCCGCAGTGCCGTGTTGTCGGACCCGTCGCCGGTGACAGGGGTGCGACTGGCAGCGGCGGTCCAGTCGAGCGGGCGGCTGTTGGGAACAGCCGGTACTCTGCAGGCGGTCGATGCACTGTCCGCGGAGCTGCGCGGGCTGGGGCCACTACAGCAGCTGGCCGACGCCCGGGTGACGGACATTCTGGTGAACGGCCCGCACGACGTCTGGACCGACGGCGAGGGAGGCCTGCGTCGGACCAAGGTCGCCTTTGGCAGCGATGCCGATGTGCGGGCCCTGGCCGCACGTCTGGTTGCGGCCGGCGGACGCAGGCTCGACGACGGGAATCCGTGCGTGGACGTACATCTTGCGGGCTATCGGGTCCATGCCGTGCTGCCGCCGGTTTCCACCGGCGGCACACTGCTGTCGATCCGTCTCCACCGGCCCCGCCGCTTCACACTTTCGGAACTGCTCGTCGCCGCCCCACAGTGGCAGCCTTACCTTGAAGCCATTGTGCTCCGGCGGCTGAATTTCCTGATCTGTGGAGCAACCGGATCCGGCAAGACCACGTTGCTCGCGGCAATGCTGGGGACGGTTTCTCTTCAGGAACGGATGGTTTTGGTCGAGGATGCAGCCGAACTGAATCCGGCCCATCCGCATGTTGTGGGTTTGCAGAGCCGGACCAGCAATGTGGAGGGCACCGGGGCGGTCGGCATGGCGGAGCTGGTCCGGCAGGCCCTGCGGATGCGCCCGGACCGGCTGGTGGTCGGAGAGTGCCGTGGGGCGGAAGTGCGGGAGTTCCTGGCCGCGATGAATACCGGTCACGCCGGCGCCGGGGGCACCATCCACGCGAATGCTGCGGCTGCCGTGCCGGCACGGCTGGCCGCCATGGGCGCGCTCGCAGGCATGAACGCCGACTCGATTGCGCTGCAGGCCGCAAACGCACTGGACCTGGTGATCTCGATGCAGCGGACCGATGCAGGGCGTTGCGTGCAGGAAGTCTGCTTGCTGCAAGCCACCGATGCCGGCCGTTTGCGCACCATCACGGCATTGGCTGCCGACGGCGACAGCGTCCGGCATGGCCCTGGCTGGGACGAACTCCGCGGGCGGTTGTTTCCGTGACTGGGCTCGTTGTCTTCCTGCTGATCGCGACCGCCTGCTTGCTGTTGTTGCCGTGGAGGCAGCCCGGCCCAGCGGACACGGAGGGAGGCTTCCGGTACAGGCAATTCAGCAACCGCAGGAGACGGCAAGCCACCGCGGCTCCATTGGACCAGTTGCCGCTGTTCGTCCGGCAGTTGGCCGCGCTGCTGCGCGCGGGGCGCGCCCCGGCGCAACTATGGCCGGACATGCTCGCCGTCTACGCTGCACCGGGACCGCCTGGCAGCGAGCCACAGGGCAGCCGAAAGCCAGACCGGAGGGGGACAGCACCCGGGGCGCCGACGGGAGAATCCGCGCTCTTGCTGCCCAAACTTCGCGCGGCGGCCCAAGCTGCGGAACTGGGACTGGGCATCGGACCTGTTCTGCGCCGGCAACAGCCGGCCGCCGGCGGCAGGCGGGTGGACGTTGCCGCCGCCGCGGCACAACGCATGTGGCAGGACCTCGCCTCCTGTTGGGAGGTTTCCGAAAAAACCGGGGCGCCCCTGGCGCTGCTGCTGGAAAATTATGCGCGGCACCTGCAGGATCGGCTCGATGGCAGGGCGGCCCGTCATACTGCGCTGGCGGGACCGAAGGCGACGGCCGCCCTGCTCGCCTGGCTGCCGCTGCTGGGACTTGGCCTTGGAACAGCCATGGGAGCCGATCCCATCGGCACGCTGCTGCTGTCGGCATCGGGGTGGCCGGTCCTCGCGATCGGAGCAGCGCTGATGGTCGGCGCACGCCTCTGGTCGCGCGAGCTTGTCCGGCGGGCCGCCGGACCGGATGCCTTGTGATCCCGGTCCTGACGGGCGTCCTGCTCTTCGGCGCCACCTTGCTGCTGTGGCCGGGGCTGTCCGGGGATGGTCCAACCGCTGGCGGGCAGGCCACGGGCAGCGAGCGGGGGAGTGGCGGTGCGGATGAAGCGGATCCGGCCCTGCATTTGGACTTGCTGGGAGCCATGCTGGCCGCCGGCCTGTCCCTGCCGCACGCGGTGGCTGCCCTTGCTGCCAGCGCTCGAGGACCCCAGCAAACGGCTTTGCAACGAGTCGCTTCGGCACTACTGCTGGGCGTGGAGTGGCAGGAGGCCTGGGCGCTCGGCGACCGCGGAAGCGGGCTGGACCTGCTCCGCGACTCGTTACGCTTCGGTGCCGCTACGGGCGCTCCGTCTGCGGTAGTGCTCTTCGCCCAGGCCGACCAGCTGCGCCGGCGCCGGCGACAGGAAGACCAGCAGCGGGCGGCCGCGCTCGGCACCAAGCTTGTCCTCCCGCTGGGCCTGTGCGCGCTTCCCTCCTTCATCGCGCTGGGTGTTGTGCCGGTACTGATCGCCCTCGTCCCCCGGTTGTAAGCATTCCTCCACAGTGCAGCAGGGACCGCAGGTTGTGCACCAGCAGCACACGAGCCCTGCCGGGATGGCGGCGTTCTCCGCGAAGCTCGAATAACCGCAACCCGGCGGTCACACCCAGGAGGAAAACATGTCATTGTCACTGGCACATTGGCGGGACCGGACAGCACCGAACCGGTTGCCGCTGGACCCGGCGCCGGCGGAAGGACCCGAGGCCGAACAGGATGAAACCGGGCGTTTGGCGGAGGTGATTGCATTCCCGGGCGGCAGACGCAACGGGCGGGCCAGGAAGATTTGGCGCCAGCTGGGCGGTTCCGAAGCCGGGATGGCTACCGCCGAGTACGCGATCGCAACACTGGCCGCCGTCGCGTTCGCCGGTCTCTTGGTCCTGATTTTGCGCAGCGGAGAAGTCCGCGGCATGCTCACGGGCCTGGTGGAACTGGCCCTCACGGCGGTCTGACAGATGCGGAGCCGCTGCAGACCCGTCTGTCACCGGTGGTGCGGCCGGACCGCCGGCGGTCGGTGCACCGGTGAACGCGGCAGCGTCACGGCCGAATTCGCCGTCGCCCTGCCGGCAGTTGTCGTCGTGCTGGCGTTCCTGTTGGCGGGGGCGGCGGCCGGGGCTGCCCAGCTGAATCTGGAGAAGGCGGCGCAGGCGGCGGTCCGCCAACTGGGGCGCGGCGAGACGAAGGCGGCAGCCGCATACACCGTTCGGTCAATCGCCGGGGAGGGAGCTGCGGTGGCGGCGGACAGCAGCGGCGGCTGGATTTCCGTCCGGGTGACGGCGTCGGTGCCCGGCCCCTGGCCGGAGTTCGGCGGCTGGACGCTGAGCGCGGAAGCCACCGGCCCGGCCGAGCCTGGCGGCGGGCCGGTGGATCCGGCGGGAGGCAGCGGTGGCAGATAGCCAGCCACCGTCGTCCCGACCAGCATTGCGCCGTCCGGTTGCCACCGCACCCTCGCCGCAGGTCAAGGACAGCGGGGCCGGGACGGTCCTCGCCGTGGGACTCGTGCTGCTGCTGTGCCTGATGCTCGCCGTGGTCACCTCGGTGTTGCAGGCGGGCTTGGCATCGGCGCGGGCCGGCAAAGCAGCCGATCTGGCGGCCCTGGCCGGCGCCGATGCAGCCCGCGGGTTGTTGGCCGGCGACCCCTGCAGCCTTGCCGCGGAAGTAGCGGGCAAGCAGGGCGCCGAGTTGTCTGCATGCAGCCGGTCGGGGCCCGGCGGCGTAGTGGTCGATGTCCGTTCCCGGACTGCGCTGCCCGAGGTCTTTGGATGGCTTAACGGGGAGTGGAGGCATGCCGAAGGCCGGGCACGGGCGGGGCCGCCGCCCGGGAAGTAGACAAGCGGCGGGCGGCGGGCGGCCCGCAGCTGCCGCAGTCCGGCCTGCGGCAGCGCCGCCTGCTACACCGCCGTTGCCTGGTGCCGTTGGGCCGGGGACGGGCCGGCGTGGGAGAGCAGCGCCTCGATCAGCGTGACCGCGCCGGGCTTGTCCAGCGGATTGTTCTTGTTGCCGCATTTCGGCGACTGCACGCACGACGGGCAGCCGGTGTCACATTCGCAGGAACGGATGGCGTCCCGGGTGGCCGCCAGCCACGTCCGCGCCGCCTCGAAGCCGCGTTCGGCGAACCCTGCGCCACCGGGATGACCGTCGTAGACGAAAATAGTCGGCTTGCCGGTGTCGGCATGCAGGGCCGTCGACACTCCGCCGATGTCCCACCGGTCGCTGGAGGCCACCAGCGGCAGCAGTCCGATGCCGGCATGTTCGGCGGCATGCAGGGCGCCGGGAACGCGGGCGGCGACCAAGCCGGCGGAGGCCAACTGCTGCTCGCCGATGGTGAACCACACGGCCTTGGTGAACAGCTCCCGGGCACCCAGATCCAGCGGTTCTTCGCCCAGGATCTCATTGGAAATGAATGCTTTGCGCTGGAAGGAGATGACCTTCGTGGTGACCTTGACGTCGCCGAAGCAGGCCTGGACCTCACCCCAGTCCTCGGTCCGTTCGGCTCCGAGCACTTCAATCTGCGTGATGTCGCGGGCCTGCGTGTAATAGTCCGGATTGGCGCGGCTCACCATCGCACAGTGGTCCTGCTCGTTGAGTTCATCCACCACATAGGTCGTTCCCTGGTGGACATACACGGCACCGTTGTGGGCCTGATAGTGCGACTGGGGCGAGTCCATCGTCCCCAGCAACGTGCCGGATTCCGACTCGACAATGCTGATCGGTCCACCGCCGTCGGCCCGCAAATTGACCATGGCGGCGGCGCTTTCCGGATGGGTCCAGTACCAACCGGCGGGCCGGCGGCGGAGGTAGCCCTCGGTCGTCAGCCGGTCCAGCAGGGCGGGGGCAGCCGCACCGAACAGGCCAATGTCCGCCGGGGTCAACGGAAGCTCCTGGGCAGCCGCGCACAGGTGCGGGCCCAAGACGTAGGGATTCGAGGGGTCGAAGACGGTGGCTTCCACCGAGACGTCGAAGACCGCTTCCGGGTGGTGCACCAGGTACGTGTCCAGCGGATCGTCGCTGGCCACGAACGCCGCGAGCGCGTCCTGGCCGGACCTGCCGGCACGGCCGATCTGCTGGAACAGCGAGGCGCGGGTTCCGGGCCAGCCCGCGACCAATACGGCATCCAGTCCGGAAATGTCGATGCCAAGTTCCAGCGCCGACGTGCTGGATACGCCCAACAATTGCCCGGACCTGAGCTTGGCTTCCAGTTCGCGTCGTTCCTCCGGCAGGTAGCCGGAGCGGTACGCCGCGACCCGGCCGGGCAGCGAGGGATGGACGTCGTCCAGCAGCCGCTTGGTAATCGAAGAAATCGTCTCGGCGCCCCGGCGGGACTTGATGAAAGCGATGGTGCGGACCTGCGCGGAGACCAGATTGGCCATCAAGTCGGACGTCTCGGCAACCACGGTGCGCCGTTCTTTGGCTCCGTTCTCGCCCTTAAGCTCTGTGAGCTGGGGCTCCCAGAAGGCCACCGTTGTGGAGCCGTGCGGCGAGCAGTCTTCGGTGACGGCCTCGGCGTCGACGCCGATCAGCCGTCCAAACGAGGTGCCGGGGTCGGCGGAAGTGGCCGACGCTCCGATGAACACTGGGTCGGCACCATAGCTGGCGCAGATCCGGCGCAGCCGACGCATCAGGTTGGCCACATTCGAGCCGAAGACGCCGCGGTAGCTGTGCGCTTCGTCGATGATCACGTAGCGCAGCCGGCGGAAGAACCGCGCCCACCAGGCATGGTTGGGAAGGATGCCGAAATGCAGCATGTCCGGGTTGGCCAGGACGAAGTTCGCATGGTCCCGGATCCAGCGGCGGGCACCGGGGTCGGTGTCGCCGTCGTAGGTTTCCGCCCTCACGGTGGGCAGCTTCAGCGACTTGATGGCTGCCAACTGGTCGGCGGCCAGTGCCTTGGTGGGGGCCAGATACAGGGCCACGGCGCCGCTGGGTTCCAGGCTCACGGCGTCTGCCAGCGCAGTCCTGTGGATCGCATCCAGCGCCGGCACCTGGTAGGCGAGAGATTTTCCGGAGGCGGTGCCGGTGGCAATGATGGTGTGTCGCCCGTCGTGGGCGCTCTCGGCCGCCTGCACCTGGTGGCGCCACGGCTGGTGCACGCCGAGCATGGCGTAGGCGGCGCGCACATCGTCGTGGACCCACTCCGGCCAAGGCTCGACCACGGCTTCCCTAGCCGGCAGTTCGCGGACGTGCACCAGTTGCTCGGGCTCCGGACCGGAACCGAGCAGCGGGATCAAGGAGTCGTGCAGGGCCACCCGAATATTGTGTCATCACCCCGGGGCAACGTCGCACACGCGACGGCAGCCCCGGGACGGCCCGGGACGGCAGCAGCGGTGCGTCAGGTCGGACGCCCGCAGCAGCCGGAAGGAGTCAGCTCTTCGTGGCGGGCTTGAGGATCATCACGTCGCAGACGGTGTCCCAGCCCAAGTGGTTGTAGAGCATCTGGCCGTCGTGCGAGGCGATCAGCAGGCCGGTATCCACCATATGTTCGAAGGTGGAGGCGATCAGTGCGCGCATCACGTGCGTGGCCAATCCGCGGCGGCGGTAATTGATGTCGGTTTCAATGTGATCGAAGACCGCGAAATTGTCGACGACGGCGACCACGCCGTGTGCCGCCTCGTTGCCTTCATGCACCACGCGGACGCGGTGGACGTTGCCCGTTTTTTCCAGCTCGGTTTTGAAATCGGCGTCGCGGTACCACGGATCCTCGGCGTCCTGTCCGGACATGTCCGTGACCATCAGCGACTGGGCATTGTGGTGCACGCGCAGGCCGTGCTGCGGCGCCAGTTGGTGGATCCGCTGTGCGTCGCGGGTCAGGACCGTGAAAATCCGTCCCGGGGATGCGGTGGTGTCGCGGGCCACCGCGGCGAATTCTTCATCGCCGGGCTCAAACGCAAAGTATTCCCAGTCTCCGGTCTTGTCGGCCAGCAGCACGGCAGGGTGGCCGGCAGCCTCTTCGGAGGAGTAACCCCGGCAGGCTGACCAGCCGGCAACCCAGACGGAAAGGACATCGTCCGGAACGTCAGTCGTGTAATCGTTGCCCATAGCAGGACTGTACCCAACAGCGGCCGCGGGCGGCACCTGTTGGTGATGACAACACTGTCACAATCTCCAATTACCTGCCGGCGCGCAAATTTGGGTCCCTGACCACCGCGTAATCTTGATGGGTGGCTTTGAACCGGATTGTGCTCTATTACGCTTTCACCCCGCTGCCGGACCCGGACGCCGTCCGGCTGTGGCAGCGCGCGCTGTGCGAGAAACTCGGCCTGCGCGGCCGGATCCTGATCTCCAAGGACGGTATTAACGGCACCGTCGGCGGCGAACTGAACGCGGTAAAACAGTATGTGAAAACAACGCGCGAACACTCTGCGTTCCGCAGCCTGGACGTGAAATGGTCGGAGGGCGGGGCTGAGGACTTCCCACGCCTGAGCGTCAAGGTCCGCGACGAGATCGTCTCCTTCGGCGCCCCGGGCGAGCTCAAAGTGGACAAGGACGGCGTGGTCGGCGGCGGCAAGCACCTGCGACCGGAGGAACTGCACCAGCTCATCGATGCCAAGAAGGCAACCGGCGACGACGTGGTCTTCTTCGACGGCCGCAACGCCTTCGAGGCGCAGATCGGCAAGTTCAAAGACGCCATTGTTCCGGACGTGGCCACCACCCACGATTTCATCAAGGAACTGGACTCGGGCAAATACGACGACCTCAAGGACAAGCCGGTGGTCACCTACTGCACCGGCGGGATCCGCTGCGAAGTCCTCTCATCCCTGATGGTTAACCGGGGCTTCCAAGAGGTTTACCAACTCGACGGCGGAATTGTCCGCTACGGGGAGACCTTCGGCGATGCGGGGCTGTGGGAGGGGTCGCTCTACGTCTTTGACCAGCGCATGCACCTCGAGTTCACGCCGGACGCCAAAACCATCGGAGCATGTGTCCGCTGCCAGGCGCCGACCAGCAAATTCGAGAACTGTTCCAATGCGGAATGCCGGCAGCTGACCCTGTACTGCTCCGCGTGTGCAGCGGATCCGCAGACGCTGCGCTGCCCGGACGGCTGCGCGGCCTAGCCACCCGACCGCCCCGGCATAGCTGATTTGGGACTCGGGCAGAGCGCAGGTTCACACGGCCGCGGTTTCCGGCCACAGTCCGGCGGCTGCATCCTGCGGCTCAATCTCCTCAGCCTCCGTCTTGAACACGCTCATGCCGCGCGCCTGGTAGTTGGCAACTGCCGTCGGGCCGTCCAACGAACAGGTGTGCACCCAGACCCGCCGCACCGGCGGGAACCCGTTCCAGCGTCCGTCCAAGTGCCATGCCTGCCGGATGCCCTCGGCCAGCAGCGCGCCGCCCAAACCGCGGCCGATCGCCTCGGGGAACAGTCCGAAGTACATGATTTCGACGTCTGTGCCCGCCTCGGCGGGGCGGCCCAGCAGTTCCACGTAGCCGGCCGGCGCGCCGCCGGTGTAGAGCACCCAGGTTTCCGAGCCGGCGGTGCGGACCACCTGCTCCCACTCGCTGCGGGTGAGCACCAGCCGGTCGGACCAGTTCCAGCTGCTACCTACGCTCCGGTAGAGAAATTTGCTGAATTCCGGGCTGATATGGCTCACCCGCACCACGGCGGCATCGTCCGGCAGCGGGCGGGACCCGGGAACCAGCTGGCCGGGATCGGTTTGTTCAAGGTGGGTGGTGGTGACGAGCATGCAGTCATTTAACCACCGGGCCGCCGTGCCGGGCTCACCGGACAGCCGTCGCCTGCGGCCGCCGGCGCGCCGCCAGGGTTCGGACGCATCCACCAGGTGAACGGCAGGGAAACCGGCCGGCTTACTAGACTTGGCGCGTGGACTTTGCAGATTTCTCCGATGTGCCCGGCGCTCCGGCCAGCAACAACCCGCAGCTGCTGGCGGACCTGGCCGCCGACCTGACCGCCCTGGACTACAGCGTGGATGGGGTGGCGGCACTGCTGGGAGCACAGGCCTGGGCGGCCTTCGACCGTGACCAGCTGGTCCCGGCCGTGCTGGCGACCGCCCGACTGCTGGAGGATCCGGCACACAACCGGTTGGCCGCCGTCGTGCGTTTCTGGCTGTTGGGCCGCACCGTGGAGCCGGAGCAACTGGCGCCGGCGTTCCCGCGAACAGGCCTGGACGGACTGGCCGCGCTGGGTCTGGTGGAGCACGACGGCGGTGGGTTGCGTGCCGCCGTCGACCTCCGTCCGTACGCCTTTGGCGGCACCGAACTGTGGGTGGCCAGCGATCTGGGCGCGCACCAGAGGCCCGGCGTCCTCCGGCGCGACCATGTGCTGGGCATCGGCCAAGCCTCGCTGACCTTGGCCCAGCTGACCGTCCGGACAGAAGCGGAGCGGGCGCTGGACCTCGGAACCGGCTGCGGCATCCAGTTGTTCCACCTGCTCGGGCACTGCCGGTACGTCACGGCGACCGACATTTCGGAACGGGCGCTGGCGTTCACCCGGTTCAATCTGGTGCTCAATGCCGGTGCCCTCAGGCTGGATCCGGACCGACTGTCGGCGCGGGTCAGCCTGAGGCTGGGCAACCTGTTGGAGCCGGTAGCGGGGGAACGTTTTGACCTGGTGGTGTCCAATCCGCCGTTCGTGATCACGCCGCGGCGGCCGGCGGAACGCGCCGACGAGCAGTTCACCTACCGCGACGGCGGGCTGCCCGGAGACGACATTGTGGGCGCCCTCTTCCGCACGCTCCCATCCGTGCTGGCCGACGGCGGGGTAGCCCAGCTGCTGGGCAACTGGGAAATCCCCGACGAGGCGGCCAGCTGGCATGCCCGGCTTGAGCAATGGCTGTCGCCGGACACCGACGCCTGGGTGATCCAGCGCGAACAGCTCAGCCCGGCGCAGTATGCGGAAACCTGGCTGCAGGACGCTTCGGAGAACCGCGACCCGGCGCTGTTCGCGTCGGCCTACGCCGCCTACCTTGAGGACTTCGAGTCCCGTGCGGTGCAGGCCGTTGGTTTCGGCATGGTGTGGCTGCGCCGTGCCGTAACCGGCCCCGGTGAGACGGCCGTGGAGCCGCTGCGTCGGTTCGAAGAGATCACTTACCCGATCGAGCAACCCATCGGGCCGCACGTGGCAGCAGCGGTCGAGCGCTCCGACTGGCTGGCCGCCCACGCCGCGGACTTCGGCCGCCAGCATCTGCAGGTGGCCGGGGACGTGACCGAGGAGCGGCACCAGCGGCCCGGAGCTGAACATCCCGGAGTCATCTTGTTGCGCCAGGGCGCGGGACTGCGCCGGACCAACCTGATGAGCACCGAACTGGCGGGATTCGTTTCTGCCAGTGACGGTGAACTGGACGTGGACCAGATCATCGGCGCCTTGGCGTCGCTGCTGGACCGCCCCGACCCCGACTTCCGCCGGCAGCTGTCCGCGGAGGTGCGGAACCTGGTGGCCGATGGCTTCCTGGTACCTACCAGCCAGTAGGGTCAGATCGTTTCCTGAGTGCTGCCTGTGGGAATGGCGAACACCGCGCCAGCAGCGGTGAGCGGCATTACACTTACTGATCATGACTAAGGGTTCAACCTCGACGACCGGCCGGGCGGCTGCTGCCGCAGCGGACCCCCAGCGGGAGCCGGCAGCCGGGGACAGGGTCAACATCTCCGATGCCCGGGCCATCCGGGCACTGGCCCACAACGTGCGCCTGAAAGTCATCGAAGAGCTCTTCGATACACAGCAGCCGGCCACCGCCACCGAGTTGGCCCAGCGGCACGGGTTGACGCCCAGCGCGATGAGCTACCACCTGCGCGCTTTGGAGAAGTGGGGATTCGTCAAGCGGTGTGCCAACCAGGGTGACGGCCGGGAGCGGCACTGGCAGGCGGCTGCGGGGCGCCTTGACGTGACCAGCGTGGCGGACAGCCGCGCGGCCACCCTTGGTGTGGTGGACGTGGAACTGAACGACCTGCGCGAACGTCTGTCCAAATACGTCAAACGGGACAAGCAAGCACCGGATCCGGACACCTGGCGGCAGGAAGGACACCTGGCTGCACTCAGCACGGGACGGTTCTATTTAACCGAGGAACAGCGCAAGGACCTCGGCCGAAGGATCGGCGAGATCCTGCTGGAATTCAGCCCGACCACCAACCCGGAGAACAGGGGAGAAGGGGCGGAGAAACTGTATTACGTCTTCTCCTTCCTGCCCGGCGACATCGACAACGACTAGGCCTTCGGCGGGCCCGCGGCCGGCCTTCCGGCCACCGCGGAGCCAACCGCTGCTCCAAACGGCGCGTTCTGGTTCGCGGTACTGTTGCGGCTAACCTAGTGCTGACGGTCCTCCACCCCGCCGGGTTGGAGGACGTACTTACAAGCGCATCAACATCTTTTTCTACGTAGGAGCACAGTGCCAGCCAAGGCCCGCGAAAAAACCGGCAAGAAACTCGTCATCGTCGAGTCTCCCGCCAAGGGCAAAACCATTGCCGGATACCTCGGTGAGGGCTTTGAGGTCACAGCATCCATGGGTCACATTCGTGATCTGCCCCAGCCCTCCGACCTGCCTGCTGAACTGAAAAAGACGTCCGTGGGCAAGTTTGCAGTGGACATCGAGCACAACTTCGAGCCCTATTACGTGGTATCGCCGGACAAGAAGAAGAAGGTGTCCGAGCTCAAATCAATGCTCAAGGACGCCGACGAGCTCTATCTGGCAACTGACGGTGATCGCGAGGGCGAAGCCATCGCGTGGCACTTGCTCCAGGTGCTCAAGCCCAAGGTGCCGGTACACCGGATGACCTTCAGCGAGATCACCCGGGAAGCCCTGCAGCGCGCCCTGACCGAGGTCCGCGAGGTCGACACTGACCTGGTGGACGCGCAGGAAACCCGCCGGATCGTGGACCGGTTGTTCGGCTATGAGCTCTCGCCGGTGCTCTGGCGCAAGGTCAAGGCGGGCCTGTCCGCGGGGCGCGTGCAGTCGGTGGCTACCCGGCTGGTGGTGGAGCGCGAACGTGAGCGGATGGCTTTCCGTGCGGCCTCCTACTGGGATCTCCTGGCCACGGTCCAGCCCGAGGACACTTCCAAGGGCTCGGCCTTTAAAGCCAAGCTGGTGGCCGTCGACGGCAGCCGCGTTGCCGTCGGCAAGGATTTCGACGATCTGGGCCGGCTGAAGGCCCGCACGGCCGTCCACCTGGACGAGGCCGCCGCCACCGCCTTGGCGGACTCGCTGCGCAGCGCCGAGTTCTCCGTCCGCGCCGTGGAGAACAAGCCCTACACCCGCCGCCCGGCCGCCCCGTTCACCACCTCCACCCTGCAGCAGGAAGCGGCCCGCAAGCTCCGGTTCTCCGCCCGCTCAACCATGCAGGTGGCGCAGAAGCTGTATGAAAACGGCTACATCACGTATATGCGTACCGACTCGCCGGCGCTAAGTGACCAGGCGGTCAATGCCGCCCGCCGGCAGGCTTCGGAGCTGTACGGGCCGGAGTACGTTCCGGATTCCCGCCGGGTGTACCAGGGCAAGGACAAGAACGCCCAGGAAGCGCACGAAGCCATCCGGCCCGCCGGTGATTCGTTCCGGACACCAGGGCAGGTCCGCAGCCAGCTGTCCAGCGACGAGTACCGGCTCTACGAGCTGGTCTGGAAGCGCACGGTCGCTTCGCAGATGACCGACGCCAAGGGCTCGACGTCGACGGTGCGGCTGGGGGCCACCGCCGCTGACGGTCGGGACGCCGAATTCACCGCATCCGGCACCGTGATCACGTTCCCCGGCTTCCTCGCCGCCTATGAGGAGGGCAAGGACGCCGGCCGGGAGGAGGACGACGACGCCAGCGGCGGCCGCTTGCCGAACCTGGCCCAAGGCGACGGCTTGGACGCCCAGGCGGTCGACGCCGTCGGACATGAGACCTCCGCGCCGCCGCGCTACACCGAAGCGTCGCTGATCAAGACGCTGGAAGACCGCGGCATCGGGCGTCCGTCCACCTACGCCGCCACCATTTCCACCATCATGGACCGAGGCTATGTGCGTACCCGCGGTTCCGCCCTGGTGCCGAGCTGGATCGCGTTCTCCGTGGTCCGGCTACTGGAGGAACATTTCAGCGACTACGTGGATTATGACTTCACGGCCGAGCTGGAAGAGGATCTGGACCGGATTGCCCGCGGCGAGGCCGACCGGACCGAATGGCTCTCCGGCTTCTACTACGGGGACCGCAAGGAAACCGGTCTGAACACCGTGGTCAACGACCTGGGCGAGATCGATCCCCGGCAGATCAACTCCATCGACATAGCCGATGGCATCACCCTGCGCGTGGGCAAATTCGGCCCCTATCTGGAACGAAACGGCAACGGCGAAGGCGAAGAGCCGCAGCGTGCCAACGTCCCCGACGACTTGGCCCCGGACGAGCTGACGGCGGAGAAAGCCGTCGAGCTGATGGAAACCCAAGGCCCGGGCGAGCGTGAGCTCGGCAAGGATCCGGAGACGGGCCGGACCATTGTGGCCAAGGAAGGCCGGTACGGCGCCTACGTCACCGAAGTGATCCACGAGCCGACGGCAGAGGAACTGGCCACGCAGCCGGTGGAGTACTACAAGAACGGCAAGCCCAAGCCGCCGAAGAAACCTGCCAAGGTCAAGCCGCGCACCGGGTCCCTGTTCAAGTCGATGAGCGTGGATACGGTGACCCTCGAGGATGCGCTGAAGCTGCTGAGCCTGCCGCGTGTGCTCGGTACCGATGCCGAGGGCGCCGAGATCACCGTGCAGAACGGCCGCTTCGGCCCGTACCTGAAGAAGGGGACGGATTCGCGGTCCATCGGTTCGGAAGAGGAAATTTTCACCATCACGCTGGAGCAGGCGCTGGAGATTTACTCGCAGCCGAAGACCCGTGGGGGCCGTACTGCCGCTGCACCGCTGGCCGAGTTCGGCGTGGACCCGGTGTCGGAGAAGAACATCGTGGTCAAGGACGGCCGGTTCGGTCCATACATTACCGACGGCGTCACGAACATTACGGTGCCGCGTTCCACCAGCCTGGAGGAGCTGACGCGCGAGCAGGCCGTGGAACTGCTCGCGGAGAAGCGGGCCAAGGGACCGGCAAAGGGCCCCGCCAAGAAACCTGCCCGGCGCAAGGCAACGGCCAAGAAGTAGCCCGTCCGCACGCTCCGGCAGCCTGGGCTGCCGGAGCGGGGTCCGATTTGCGGCGCCGGGGCGAGGGCGCTGCATAATATGAGAATGCGTTTGGGCGTTCTCGACATCGGTTCCAACACCGTGCATTTGCTGTTGGTGGATGCGCACCCCGGCGCCCGCCCGGTGCCCTTCGCGTCGCACAAGCGGCCGCTGTCCTTGGTGGCTTACTTGGACGCCGACGGCAACATCACGGAGGAAGGCCAGCAGGAACTCATCGGGTTCGTGCGGGAGGCCTGGCGCTTCGCCGGGCAGCACCGCGCCGAAGACATGCTGGCCTTCTGCACATCGGCCATCCGCGAGGCCGGCAACGGCCGGGCCGTGCTGGACCGGGTCAAGGCGGAAGCCAATGTCACGCTGCAGGAGCTGACCGGCCCGGAAGAGGCCGGCATGACTCTGGTGGCGGTTCGCCGCTGGTACGGCTGGGGTTCGGGCACCGTTTTGGACCTGGATATTGGCGGCGGCTCCTTCGAAATGGCGATGGGACATGACGAACAGCCCGATCTGGCCGTGTCTGTTCCGCTGGGAGCGGGCCGGCTGACCAGGCAGTGGCTGCCCGAGGACCCGCCGAGCGTGAAGAGCATCAAGGCGCTGCATGGCCACATTCGTGACACCTTGGCTCCCGCCGTGGCGGAGTTCGCCGCCTTGGGCCGCCCGGACATGGTGGTGGGAACATCCAAGACCTTCCGCTCGCTGGCCAGGATCGCTGGAGCCGCGCCCTCGGCGGCCGGTCCCTATGTACGGCGCGAACTGCACCGGATCGACCTGTCCCTGTGGGCCCGAAGGCTGGCTGCCATGCCGGTCAGCGACCGGGTGAATCTGCCCGGCGTTTCGGTGGTACGGGCGCCGCAGCTGCTGGCGGGTGCGATGGTTGCCGAAGCTGCCATGGAAATGTTCCGGATCGAGACGTTGCAGATCTGCCCTTGGGCGCTGCGCGAAGGCCTGATCCTCAAACGGTTCGACCACCTGCTCTTCGATAGTGAAGCGCCGGTCAGCCCGGTGGGCACCATGCTGGTGCAAAAGGCGGTGGAGCCGGCCCCGGCTATCGAGACGGTGGGAAGCCACTTCGGCCCTGCCGGCGGGTGAAAAAACAGGCGGGTGAAAAAACAGGCGGGTAGACCCGGCGGGTGAAGCGCGGGGTGGAGCCACCCAAGCGACGTCAGCCCGCTTTTGCCGGCGGCGGGTCTGCCATAGCGCGGCCGTGGGCGAGGCTCAACGGGGGAACACGGAGAGAGTACGCGGCTTAAATGGCGGCGCCGGCGAACACTGCGGTCGGTTGGGGGAGTCAACCGCTGTTCGCCGGCGCCCGGACCGGACCAGCAGATCCGGTCCATCATCACTCGCACCTTGATGAGGTCTTATAGACATTAGAGGGCGAAGTTGAGATAACCCCCTTAACTACCTGAAAAGCAGCTGTGAGTTGTTTGGCTGACCGCCAGTCGCCCGAAGCCAGGCGTAACCGCCCGGTGCGGCCCGTGCGGGTCCGCGTGATTCAATGGCAGACATGACTGCTGAAGCCTCTGGAACTCCCTCCACCCGCCGCACCGCCTTCCTGGGGTGCGGCTCCATGAGTGAAGCCATCCTGGTGGGCCTGCTCGCTTCCGGGACACCGGCGGAGAACGTGACGGCAACGGTACGCCGCAGCGAGCGCGCGGAGGAGCTGCGTAACCGCTATCCGGGCCTGACGGTGCTGGCGGAACACGACGACGCCGCAGCCAACGCCACCGCTGTGCAAGGCGCCGACGTCGCGGTACTGGGCGTCAAGCCGGTCGGTATTGCTGATATGTGCCGCAGCATTGGCCCGTCCCTGGCTCCGACGACGGTGGTGGTCTCCGTGGCGGCGGCAGTCACTATTGCCACCATGGAAGCGGCACTGCCGGAAGGCCAGCCGCTGGTCCGCAGCATGCCCAACACACCGCTCAAGGTCCGCCGCGGGGCCGTCGGCATCTCCGCCGGCAGCCAGGTGACCGATTCCCAGCTCAACGCCGCCCGTGAGGTGTTCGCCGGAGCCGGCACCGTCGTCGTCGTTCCGGAGGACCAACTGGACGCGGTGTCCGCGGTCAGCGGGTCCGGCCCCGCCTACGCGTTTTACCTGGCCGAGGCAATGGCCGCTGCCGGGGTGGAGCTGGGCCTGGAGCCGGAGCTGTCCATGACGCTGGCCCGCGAAACGGTGGCCGGGGCAGGCATCATGTTGGCGGAGCCGGACGCCGACCCTGCGCTCCTGCGCCGCAATGTCACCAGTCCCAACGGCACCACCGAGCGGGCCATCGCCGCTTTCGAAGAGGCCGGGTTGCCAAAGATCATTGCGCGTGGCGCGGCGGCCGCTGCGGAACGGGCGGCCGAGCTGTCCCGCGAACTGGCCTGAACTGCCTCAGCTGTCAGCCAGCCAGCCGGCCGGTCCGCGGCCGCGTTAGGGACGGGCGGCGAAGCGCTCCAGCAGGTCCACGTGGCCGGAGACAATCAGCATGTCCCGGCTGGACACCTTGGTTTCCGGCCGCGCATAGGTAAAGTCTTCGCCCGGAGACTTCACCCCCACCACCGTGACGCCGTACTTGGAGCGCACCTGTGACTCACCCAGCGTGAAGCCCTGGGTTTCCTTCGGCGGGTACATCTTCACGATGGCGAAACCGTCGTCGAACTCGATGAAGTCCAGCATCCGGCCGCCCACCAGGTGGGCGGCGCGTCGGCCGGCGTCGGCCTCCGGGTAGATCACGTGGTTGGCGCCGATGCGGGAGAGGATTTTGCCGTGCGACGGCGTGATGGCCTTGACCCAAAGATGTTCAATGCCCAGGTCCACCAGGTTCACGGTGATCAGCACCGAGGATTCGATCGACGTGCCGACTCCGACCACAGCAGCGCTGAACTCCTGGGCGCCGAGCTGGCGCAGCGCGTCGATGTTCGTGGCGTCCGCCTCCACCACGTGGGTCAGCTGCCCCGACCACTTTTGCACCAGGGCCGGGTCACGTTCGATCGCCAGCACCTCGCGGCCCTGCCGCACCAGCTGTTCAGCGGTGGACGCGCCGAAGCGGCCCAGTCCGACGACCAGCACGGGCGCGTTGTGGGCGGGGCGTTTGTACGATGCGGACTTGTCAGCCAATGATGGGCCTCTCTTCTGGGTAGTGGAACAGTTGGCGCCGTTCGCGCAGCGCCAGCGCCGCGGCCAGCGTGATGGTGCCGACGCGGCCCGCGAACATCAGTGCGCAGAGCACGTATTTGCCTTCCGGCGGCAGCTCGGCACTCAGCCCGGTGCTCAGGCCGCAGGTGGCGAACGCGGAGATGACTTCGAACAGCACCCGGTCCAGGCTGTCGCCGGTGAGGGCCAGCAGCAGTCCGGCCGCTCCGGCCACGAACGTGGCACCCATGACGATCACCGAGATGGCGACCCGCATGGCGCCTTCCGGGATGGTCCGGCCGTGGATCTTCACATCCCGGTCGCCGCGGGCCTCCGCGACGATGGCCAGGAACACGATGGCGATGGTCGTGACCTTGATGCCGCCGGCGGTCGACGCGGAACCGCCGCCGGCGAACATCAGGGCGTCGGAGAACAGCATGGTGGTCGGCTCCAGGTTGTTCATATCCACCAGATTGAAGCCGAGCGAGCGGGTCATGACGGAGGCGAACGACGCTTGGAGGATCTTCTCCCCATCGCCCATGCCGCCAATGGTCTTGGGGTTGTTCCATTCCAGGGCCCCCCACACCAGGGCGCCGACCACCAGCAGGAGCAGCGACACCTCCACGGTGAGCTTGGTATGCAGGTTCCACTTACTGAAACGCCAGCCGCGCTCCAGCAGCACCATCACCACAGGGAAGCCGAGACTGCCGAAAAACCCTCCGGCCATCAGCGGGAGCAGGATCCACGGGTCGGATTCATAGGGAACCAAACCGTCGGAATGCGGCGTGAAACCGGCATTGTTGAAGGACGAAATGGCGTAGAAAATGCCGTGCCAGACGGCTTGGGGAAAGGATTCGCCAAGCATCAGGAAGCGGGGGAACAGGATCAGGGCCAGAATCACCTCGATGATCACCGAGGTGGTGATCACAATCCGCAGCAACGTGCCGACCTCGCCGAGCCGCCCGGCGTTGCTCATGGCGGACTGGGCGATCAGTTTGCCGCGCACACCCAGCCGCTTGCTCACCATGAGTGCCAGCAGCGAGGCCAACGTCAGTGTGCCCAAACCGCCGATGAAAATGGCCAGCAGGATCACGGCCTGGCCCAGGAAAGTCCAGTGCACAGCGGTGGAGACCACCGTCAGCCCGGTGACACAGACAGCGGAAACCGCGGTGAAGAAGGCATCGTACAGAGGGGTGATTTGCCCGTCCCGGGAGGCGGCGGGCAAGGACAGCAGCCCGGTGAAGATGAGGATCACGGCCACATAGACGATCAGGGCCAGCCGCGCCGGTGAGCTGTTGGCAACGCTGTCGACGAAGTCACGGAGCGTGCGCAGGAGCCAGAATCGCCCGTGCTCCCGCTCGGCCAGCCACGAGGGCTGCTGTCTGGTCATCCCGATCGCTTCTGTCCGGCTCCGAATCGCTGCTTTGTTCCTTGCAGTAGTAAATCATCATTTAACCGGGCAGGCGCGGGACGACTGCGTGCCGGGCAGCTGTTTCGCGTAGCCTGTCTGTGATGTCAGCTACCCCAGTTCCCGCGGTTCCCACTCTGGCGGTGTGGAGCGAATCCCTCCTGGCTTACAACTTCGGGACACACCATCCCATGTCGCCGGTCCGGTTGGAGCTGACCGCCCGGCTGGCTGACGAATACGCCATCTTCCACCGGCCGAACGTCACCCTGGCAGCGGCCGAAATCGCCGGCGACGCCGAGTTGGAAACCGTGCACGACCCGGCCTATGTTGCCGCGGTAAAAGCGGTCAGCGACGACCCGACGGCGGTGGACGAAGAGCGGGGGCTGGGCACCGACGATGACCCGGTGTTTCCGGGCATGCATGCCGCCAGCGCCCGGATTGCGGGAGCCTCGCTGCAGTCGGCGGCCGCCATTTTGGATGGGTCGGCGCTCCATGCGGTCAACTTTGCCGGCGGTATGCACCATGCGGCGCGCGGCAAGGCGAGCGGCTTTTGCATTTACAACGACTGCGCGGTGGCCATCCAGCACCTACTGGACGGCGGCGTGCAGCGGGTTGCCTACGTGGACGTCGACGCCCACCACGGCGATGGCGTGCAGTCGATCTTCTACAACGACCCGCGGGTGCTGACCATCTCCCTGCACGAGACCGGCACCCACCTGTTCCCCGGAACGGGTTTTGCCAACGAAAGTGGTGGCCCGGAGGCGCTGGGCAGCTCGGTGAACGTGTCCCTTCCGCCCCGGACCGGTGATGCAGCCTTCCTGCGCGCCTTCCATGCGGTGGTCCCGCAACTGGTCAGGGCCTTCGCACCCGAAGTGATCATCAGCCAGCATGGGTGCGACAACCACGCCCGCGACATGCTGAGCAGCCTGCGCCTGAGCGTCGACGCCCAACGGCAAATGATGCTGGACCTGGCCGATCTGGCCCGCGAAGTCACCGGTGACCGGTGGATTGCCACCGGCGGCGGCGGCTACGACGTCTTTAACGTGGTCCCGCGGTCCTGGACACACATGCTGGCCATTGTTTCCGGCCGGGCCATCCCGTTGCACAGCGAGGTGCCGCAGTCCTGGCACGAGTACGTGGAAGTCCGGTACGGCCAGCAGGCGCCGCTTTATATGGGCGACGACGCGGACCTGTGGTGGCGTTCGTGGGAAGTTGGCTATGACCCGAACGACAGCGTGGACCGCACCGTGATGGCGACCCGCAAGGAAATCTTCCCGTACCACGGCCTCGATCCCTGGTTCGACTGAGCTGTTCCCTCACAGGGCACGGCGCTGCTCCGACCGCTTGGTGTAACGATTTCGCCGCTCCCGCCTTCCAGACAGCCGCCAGGGGTGCCTGCCGGGCATATATGCGATTAGGGTAATGGAATGGCCATCGATGACGTCTTTGCAGTAATTGCTGAAGGTACGCGCCGAGACATACTGGGTTCGCTTCGCAGCGGAGATAAAGCGGTCGGCGAGCTGGTTGAAGAGCTTGAAGTCAGCCAGCCGACCGTATCCAAGCATCTGAAGGTGCTGCGCGAGGCCGGCCTGGTGTCGATGCGCGCGCAGGGGCAGAAGCGTTACTACTCGCTGCGAACCGGGCCGCTGCAGGATGTGGCCGAATGGATCGTCGGTTTCGGAGTCGATGTGCTGCCGGCGGCCGAACCGGTGGCACCAGCGGTGGCGGCCGCCGTCGTTGCTCCTCAAGAGCCGGGCCACGCAGTGTCGGGGCGCAGCCTGGAGGTCCCGGTCCCAGCCAACCTCAGCCGGTCGCTCGGCCAAGCCGCCAACAAGGCAACAACCAAGGCTGCGGACCTTTTTGCGCACCTGCCCAAACTGCCGCGCCGACGCCGCGGCTGAGCCGGCCCCGTTCCGCCGGGCAAGGCCGATGTCCAGTGATCACTGGCACATTGGGTCTACGCAGCTCTCGTCCACTGGGGCATGACAATCGGCCTGTTTCGTCTCACGCGAGTGGCGGCGGGGCGCGGAACTGCCAGCGTATTTGTCCCGGAACTGCCAGCCGCACCCCCAGTCGGGCGTTACGGGGCGCTTCGGCGATATGTCAGAATGTGTTTCCTGGTTCCCGCCTCCGTGTGGTTCTCTTTGTGAGGGCCTGAAGCAAGTCGAGTGCCCCAATACGTCAGCTAGGGAAGGGACGCACCCATGGATGCCCATCTGCTTGAAGTCCGCGACGAAGTTTTCCGCCGCAACCCAGGCGAAACGGAATTCCACCAGGCAGTCAACGAAGTCTTTGACACCCTGCAGCCGCTCTCCGCCCGGCACCCCGAATACACCGATGCCGCCATCTTGCAGCGCATCTGCGAGCCCGAGCGCCAGATCATCTTCCGGGTCCCGTGGATGGACGACGCCGGCAACATCCAGATCAACCGCGGCTTCCGCGTCGAGTTCAACTCCGCGCTGGGCCCGTACAAGGGCGGGCTGCGTTTCCACCCGTCGGTATACCTGGGCATCGTCAAATTCCTGGGCTTCGAGCAGATCTTCAAGAACGCCCTGACCGGCATGCCGATCGGCGGCGGCAAGGGCGGCTCCGATTTCGACCCGCGCGGCCGTTCGGACAACGAAGTGATGCGCTTCTGCCAGTCCTTCATGACCGAGCTGTACCGCCACATCGGCGAATACACCGACGTTCCCGCCGGCGACATGGGCGTGGGCACCCGCGAGATCGGCTACCTGTTCGGCCAGTACAAGCGCATCACCAACCGCTACGAGTCCGGCGTCCTCACCGGCAAGGGCACCGGCTGGGGCGGCTCGCTGGTCCGGCCCGAAGCCACCGGCTACGGCGCCGTGCTGTTCACCCAGGAGATGCTCAAGACCCGGGGCCAGAGCTTCGACGGCCAGCGCGTGGTGATCTCCGGTTCCGGCAACGTGGCGATCAACGCCATCGACAAGGCGCAGGAACTCGGTGCCAAGGTGGTCACGGCTTCCGATTCCGGCGGCTACGTGGTGGACGAGGCCGGCATCGATGTCGAAGTGCTGCGCCAGATCAAGGAAGTTGAGCGCGGCCGCATCTCCGACTACGCCGAGCGCCGCGGCGGGTCCGTCCGCTACGTGTCCGAGGGCAATGTCTGGGATGTCAACTGCACCGTGGCGCTGCCCTGTGCGACGCAAAACGAACTGGATGACAAGGCCGCCCGCCGCCTGGTGGAAGCCGGCCTGATCGCCGTCGCCGAAGGGGCCAACATGCCCTGCACCAGTGAGGCTGCCTCCATCTTCCAAGAGGCGAATGTGCTGTTCGGTCCGGGCAAGGCAGCCAATGCCGGCGGCGTGGCCACCTCCGCGCTGGAGATGCAGCAGAATGCCAGCCGCGACGCGTGGAGCTTCGAGTACACCGAACAGCGCCTGACCGACATCATGGTGGGCATCCACGACCGCTGCGCCGAGACCGCCGATAAGTACGGCATGCCCGGCAACTATGTGGCCGGCGCCAACATCTCCGGCTTTAAGAAGGTTGCCGACGCCATGCTGGCGCAGGGGCTCATCTAGGCCCGCTGACCCAAGCAGAGGCCACTTAACGACGACGGTGCCCGCCCCCTCCGGCTTGGGTTCTAGCGGTCGTTGCAACACCCGACTTTGGGAGTTGCAACGACCGTGTCGTCTTCAAGCGAGAATCCGTCCCGGAGGCAGAGGAAGTATT